>JAFTPW010000160.1:0-3067 GCA_017463075.1 Clostridia bacterium | reverse complement strand
CCGAACGATCTGCACGCACTGACCGCTGTCGAATGCGGCGTGAACCCTTTCCTCATGCATTACGGAATCCTGTAAAACTCACCCGTTTCGAGATCCATCCACTTCACCTCACCGTCTTCGTACACAATCGCCGAATGCGGCGTGCCGTTTTTCGGGATGGAAACCGAGCCGGGATTGAGGCAGCGTACGCCGTTTTCATTCACAAAATCGTGGGGAATGTGCGTGTGTCCGGTGAAATAGAGCGATCCCGCAGGCATTTTCGGCACGTCGCGGTGACCGTGGGAGAGGTAGAGACAGGTCGCGCCGTCGAAAATCACGCCGTAGTCGGACTGTGGCGAGAAATCAAGCATCAGGCTGTCAACCTCCGCCTCACAGTTGCCGCGCACGCAGATGATTCTGTCCGCGATTTCGTTCAGCAGTGGAGCAACCGTCTTCGGCGCGTATCCGAGAGGCAGATCGTTTCGCGGGCCGTGGTAGAGAATGTCGCCCAGCAGCACCAGATGCGACGCCCCGGATTCACGGAACCGTTCCAGCATCAGGGCAGTGTAATCCGCCGACCCGTGCAGATCGGATGCAATAAAAAGTTTCATAATAAACTCCAATTCGTAAGATAAGCAAAAGCCCCGATCCCCAATAAAGGGAACCGGGGAGCTTGTAAGCAATGAAGAAATTACTTCAGATTGTACTTTTCAATCTTTTCGCGGAGGAACTGTACAGCCATCGCGATATCCTTTTCGGGCTGGTTGCCGACTTCGCGTTCAATGGTCAGGAAGCCGTTGAATCCGGTTGCAGCCAGAGCGGGGAGGTAAACATCGAAGTCTACGTCGCCTTCACCGAGAGGCAGTTCGAGGTACTTTCTGCCCATTTCCATCATAGCCTTGTGTTCCTTTGCTTCTTCACCGATCGCAACAGCGGCTTCGACTCTCTTCTTGAGCATGATGCCGTCCTTTGCGTGGGTGTGTACAACGTACTTGCCGATGTACTTGAGCGCGTTTTCCGGTCTGTCGTCCACGCACATTACGAGGTTTGCAGGGTCAAAGTTGACGCGAACGCCGCCCGCACCGAGGGAATCGAGGAATTCGCCGAGGAGCTTGCCGGGTTCGGGACCGGTTTCAACCGCGAAAGCCGCGTCAACGGAGTCCGCGTATTCAGCCAGTTCACGGCATGCCTTGCGCATGATTTCCTTGGTTGCGTTTTCTTCTGCGGGAACGGTGCCGATGTGGGTGGTAACTACGTTGCATTCGAGCTTCTTCGCGAGATCGAGAACTCTCTTGGACTTTTCAACGTAGACTGCGTTGCTTTCTTCCTTCATGAAGCCGTGGCCGAAGTCACCGCAGATTGCGGAGAAAACGAGACCGTGGGACTTCACGATGTCAAGAGCTTCCTTGAGCTGTGCGTCGGTAACGGTGTCCACGTTGAGCTCGCCGTAAGTAGCGTAAGCCTGGATCCCTTCGATAACGAGTTCTGCTGCCTTCTTAACGCCGTCCTTGAAGCCGAGGCGGAAGGATTCGACCATTGCGCCGATTTTCATATTGTTAATCCTCCAGATGAGAAAATTTTTGACAGTTGATTACGCATTCCTCAGCGTTTCCCGCACCTTCTGCTCGCGGACGTCGTTGCCGCGGAAGACGAGGGGCTTGTATTCGCCGAAGAGCCTGCTCATGATCCGGTCGGAATACCGCTTGCGCAGCTCCGCCTGGGTCAGATTTGTACTGATGATCGTGGATTTGTGCCGGATCATGCGGGTATTGATGATGTTGTAGAGACAGGATACCGTGAACTGGGACGTGACCTCGCATCCGAGATCGTCGATGATGAGCAGATCGCAGTCCGTGAAGCGGTCGGTGCCGTCGGCGTTCTCGTCCATTTCGTAGGAGGAACGGTGGAAGCGCTCTTCCTCAAATTCCCCGAAGAGGGTCAGGGCGGATTCGTACACCACATACGCACCGCGTTCAATCACAGCCTGCGCCGCCGCGGTCGAGAGATGGGTTTTCCCGAGTCCCGTCGCGCCGAGGAAGAGAAAGCTGTCGGATTTGCCCGGCACAAAATTCTCCGCAAACTCGCGAAGAAGCCGGACGTTCTGTCCCATTATTATTTTATCATCTTTTTCGTAATAGTCAAGAGAAAAAGTGTCAAAATTTTGTTTTTCCACAAGAGAATACAGCCCGGAGCTTTCCAGATTCGCCCGGACGATCTCTTTTTTCAGGCAATCGCAGATGTTGATGTCCACGTACCCCGTGTCGGAGCATTTCTCACAGGTGTAGTGGATGTCGCAGTAGTCAACCGGAAAGCCTGCCATCCGGAGAACCAGCTCGCGGCGTTTTGCCAGACTTTCGTACTCCTCGCGGATTTTTTCAAGCGGGACTTCGCTCTGCCCAAGCGCGGCAGCCATGATTTTCGGGCCGGTTGCCGCGAGCTGAGCGTCGATTGCCGCAAACTGCGAGACTTTCGCCGACGCTTCCGCGCTGTGTTTTTCGTATTCCGCAATCGCCGCGGCGCGTCTGTCAGCTATGATATCCTTCGCGCGGCGTATGTTTTCGCGTCTTCCCATGTCGGGACTCCTTTCGGGTGATCGGGATTGTGCGGGTGGGCTTTAAGGATTACTCCATCTTGAACAAGCCCAACATCCGTTTTTGTCATTCAGAGGGCGGGCTATTCTGGAAATCCAAGCCTGATGTCCTGCCCGAAGAATCTGTGTATGTTCTGCTCAGATCTGCATATGTCCGTGGTTGTCATGCTGGTTCGGCTGAAGGGTACTCACTTTGTAATAACGTGCAGTTTGAAGATATAATATTTGTGCAAACCGTCTGTATGACGTTCGTGAGTAACCTTCACCTGAATAGGTACGACAACCACGGACATATTCCGAACCGAATAGGACATGCACAGATTCTTCGGGCGCGATGTACGGTATTGGCTGCAAGTGATTCTCGCCCTCTGAATGACAAAGGGTGGCGTTAGGCTCACGAGATCGGCTTTCACTTAAGTTCTCAAACTTCCGCCTTCTCTTCACTTCTTACATCTTACTTTTTACTTTTTACTTCTCACTCCGCTTCCGCAGCCTGAT
>JAFTPW010000159.1:0-4689 GCA_017463075.1 Clostridia bacterium | reverse complement strand
TTCGATGAATTCTTCATGGAAAAGTGCATCGGCGAACAGGTTTATCCCGACGTGATCGGCCGCGACGCTGACAATCTGGAAGTAATCTACACTCCCCTCTGCGGTGCCGGCTACCGGATCGTTCCCGAAGTTCTCCGCCGCATCGGTGTGAAGCATCTCTCCACCGTTGAATGCCAGATGACACCCGACGGCGATTTCCCCGGTCTCGCAAAACCCAATCCGGAGTATCCCGCCGCTTTTGCGGAAGGCATCAAGGTTGCGGCGAATGTCAAGTCCGACCTGATTATCGCGACCGACCCCGACTGTGACCGTGTCGGCGTTATGGCACGTGACCGCGACGGCGAATTCAAGTGCATCACCGGCAACCAGATGGGCTCCCTCCTTCTCGACTACATTTTCTGTGCGCTCGAGGAACAGGGCAAGATGCCTGCGGACGCCTATGCGATCAAGACCATCGTAACCAGCGAAATGGCGACCAAGATCTGCGCGGTTCACGGCGTTGAGCTGTACAACGTACTCACCGGCTTCAAGTTCATCGCGGAAGTCATCGGCGAACACGAAGAACGCGGTGAGGGCACCTACATGCTCGGCTACGAAGAATCCTACGGCTATCTGAAGGGCAATTACTCCCGCGACAAGGACGGTGTGGTTGCATCCATGCTGATCTGCGAAATGGCGGCATACTACAACCTCAAAGGCATGACCCTCATCGACGCGATCAATTCCCTCTACGAAAAGTACGGCTATTATATGGAAAACTCCGCCGAGATCTACATGGAAGGTCTTGACGGCAAGGAACAGATCGCTGCACTGATGGAAAAGCTCCGCGCCGCAAATCCCTCCGAAATCGCAGGCAGCCGCGTGGTGAACATCCGCGACTATCTTGCCGAAACCTCCACGAACATGATTACCGGCGAAGTTTCCGGTACGAATCTGCCGAAGTCCAACGTCATGTACTGGGCGGCTGAAAACGGCAACGTTGTTGTGGCACGTCCCTCTGGCACAGAACCGAAGATCAAGTTCTACATTCTCGCAAACGGCGCAGACGAAGCGACCGCAAAGGCAAACACCACCGCCTGCACCAATGCCCTCGAGGACATGATCGGCATCCCGCACGGCAGTCTGAAAAAATAAGTCGGGCAACCCCGACGTTGCGGAGAAGCCTCCGCGGGCATACCGGCAATTTTGAAGCTGGAATTTCAACCAATCCCACGACCTTGCGGAGAAGCCTCCGCAGGCATGGATCGGCGTTATTTCAGTCGAAATTTTTACCACTCCCACGACCTTCCGCTTCGCTGATGCGGACATAAAATAATCCCGGAATCCAATTACGGAAACCGGGATTTTTTGTTATGCTTCGTACACGGACACGTCTCTGAGAACTGCTTCGTCTCTTGCGCCGGTGATGAACAGGGTGATTCTGTCGCCGGAGGTATTGACCGGGCAGATTCTGTGGTGTCCCACAGTGTAGCCGTTGTAAATCACGCCGCCGTTCAGGAGCCGGAAGCTCTCGATGCGCTGACCTGCGGTGAGGTCTTCCATGAGGCTGACATAACGGATATCGGCGGGACGATCGAGGATGATATCGTACTTCGCCTGACCGCCTTCCGCCCATATTTTCTCGACACGGCACGGGACCTTCTTCTTTTCCCCGACGGAATTTTCGATTTTCTCGCCGAGTTCGCGCAGTCTCACGATATCCCTCGGGTCGATTCTGCCGGACGGCATGGGCGGAACGTTGAGATTGAACGATGTATTGCCGCCGCAGGAGCTGAGGTAGGTATTCCACAAGCGATCGAGCGAATGGGGTTCTTCTTTTTCATGCCAGAACCAGCCCGGACGGATGGACATGTCAATCTCCGCACCCGTGAACACAAGTCCCTTCGAATGCATGATCTGGAACAGGTCGCCGACATTCTCATCGGTATTGTAAAGGAACGAGAGATCACCCGCCATCGGAGACGGAGCGGTCTGCACTTCGGCGCGGTAGCACAGCTCGGACGGAACAACCGACCATTCCGCACGTCTCGGACGTCCTGCTTCATTGCCGCACCAGCGCACATCGGGGCCGTGATCGTTGAAAATCACCGCATTCGGCTGGTATTTCCGAATGAGGGAGATGTAGCGTTCGAAGTCGTAGTTCTGCTTTCTGCCGTTGGGTCCTTCTCCGCAGGCACCGTCGAACCAGACCATGAACAGCTCGCCGTAATTCGTGAGAAGCTCGGTCAGCTGCGCGCAGTAAAAGTCGTTGTACGCGTCGGAACCGTAGCAGGGAGCGTTTCTGTCCCACGGAGAGAGGTACACGCCGAACTTGATGCCTCCCCGTCTGCATGCCTCCGCACATTCGCGGACAACGTCGCCCTGACCGTTTTTCCACGGACTGGATCTGACGGAGTGCATCGTGGTGTTCGTCTGCCAGAGACAGAAGCCGTCGTGGTGCTTTGCCGTGAGGATGAGCCCCTTCATGCCGGCGGATTTGACTGCCTCCACCCATTCGTCACAGTTGAGATCGTACGGATTGAAGATTGCTTCGTCCTCATTTCCGAGACCCCATTCGAGATCCGTGTAGGTATTGACGGTGAAATGGACGAAGGCATAGAACTCGGTGTCGAACCAGTCGAGCTGGCGCCTGGACGGTGTCACCCGTGCGGCTTCTTTGAGGAAGTTTGTCATTTTTCAGTCCTTTCTCCGGCATGTCACCGGATTCAGATTTTCACGTCGAATCTTCCCTTGCATCTCGGACAGACCACGGTGTGCTTTCCCTTCTTCACGGGTAGCTTCACAATGGCCTTGCAGTGGGTGCATGTGCGGTATCTTGCGGTTTTGCGGTCGCGGATCCGGTCGCGCTGGAGAATGAGCCACGATTTCACGGGCTTCCAGAATGTCAGGAATTTTTCGTTTTCCGCGCGGCGCTTCACGAGATTGCGCGACATGGACCGCCAGAACATCCACACAACCAGTGCGGTTCCGAGAATGCTCAGGAGCAGGGAGTCTGCGAAACAGTTGATGACGGCAATCACGCCCCATGCGATGAAGAGTGCGTAATACAGTTGATCGACACCGTATCTGCCGTACATGAACCGGATGAATTTTGCTTTGAAATTGTTCATTATTCAACCTTCCTTTGATGATGGAGTTATGATATCACAATCATGTGAGGAAGGTGTTTGCATTCGGTGAAGGAATCATGAATTTACTATCAAAATTTTTCAATCCTTCGTCATCAGAACCGCGCGGCAGGGTGCACCGTCCGATCCGCCGAGCTTCACGGGAGCGGCAAAGAGGAAGTAATCCCCGTCGGGCACATCCGTGAGCATAAGTCCTTCCAGTCCGACAATCCCTCGGGAAAGCACCTCAACATGGACGGCAGCCGGCGCTTTTTCTTCCGCCATGCTCTGACATTCCACGCCGATGAGGACGATTCCCAGCTCCTCCAGTGCCTCAGCCGCACCGCGGTCAAGCCAGCATCCGCCGCGCATAAGAAGACGCGGAGCACACTTTCCTCTGAGGGAACGGATATCGTCCGCCGTGATCGCTTCGTGATCGAAGGTGTGCACCGTTGCGTCGCCGATCAGGGTTTCCAGCGGGAGCTGCTCGATCGTGATGCCGTCGCGGACGAAATGGCGCGGTGCATCGACATGCGTACCGTTGTGGGCGTTCATCTCGATTTCCGTGATGTTGCAGATTTTCCCGTCCGCCATGTCGGAGATGCGCCGGAACGCAGGAGCCTTGTCGCCGGGATAGACGTTTGACGTGAACAGTTCCTGTGTGATATCGTAGAATTTCATGGATTCGCCGTCCTTTGCGTTTTTCTTGATTATAACACAGAAATCGGCGAATTGCAAGACGGAATTTGTGCAGATTTACAGCCGCGCAAGAATCTCCTTCGTGACAGTTCCGCCGTATCGGGAGAGTGATTTGAAGTCCATTACGGGCTTGTAGATCTGCTCGACTGCGAAGTGGTGATCCGCGGCCTCCTTCAGCGAATCTGCGGCGGCATTGAGGCAGGACTGGGTAATTTCGCCCGTCAGCCGGATCCGTCCGCGCAGGTTTGCCGGCACATCATCCCGGATGAACCGGGTCATGTTGATCGGCGAGCCGTTCTTCACACATGCCGTGACGGTGACCCCGACGGAATCGAGGACAATGGTGGCGGGTGTATCCGTCAGCGGGAGGACTGCCGTAGTGTGCGGGATTTTTCGTTCGGTGAGAATCCGGTCCAAAAGCGCGAGAAACACGGGAGCCGTTCCCAAGGAGTCGTTGACGGTGAAAATCCTGCCGCTCTCCTTCACGCGGGTGTGCCATCTTCCCTTCATCGTGACGGCATGGCTCCACAGGGTACGGGATTCCCCGGGTTCGGTTTTCCCGAGTTTTGCGATCAGTCTGCCGATGAATGCCTCCGCTTTCGGGCGGTTGAACAGGATTTCTGCCAGCGCGAGCCGTTCCCGGTGCACCTCATCCGCTGCGGCAAGCCATCGGTAGCACGACGCATACGCTGCCTGCTTCATGGCGGAATGCGCGGCGATTTCGTCCCGGTGCGGCTCGAGCTTTGCGGAATCCCAGAACCGCGAGACGTCAATGATTGCTGAGGACGCACCAGGACAGTGCATTTCCCTCACATGGGGAGAGGTACCGTCGAGAACCGCAATTTTCCGGTCAATCACCACGCAGTCGAGGGAATCGGGATCG
>JAFTPW010000158.1:0-8496 GCA_017463075.1 Clostridia bacterium | reverse complement strand
ATCTTGACGACTGATGTGAAGCTGAATACGACGAATTCCTCCGCCTGCTCATGTGTATTCTGCGCGCGGACTTCACGAAGGAAGAAAACTGGGAAGAAATCAACACCATGTTCGACATGGAAAACTTCATCCAGTACGTGGCGTTCAATGCGTTCATCGGCAACACGGACTGGCCGCACAACAACCTCCGTGCATGGCGATACAACGCGGACGGATACTACGAAACCGCGCCCGAAGATTACAAATCCCTCTATCATCCCGAAAATGACGGTGTCACCGACGGACGCTGGCGCTTCATGTGCAAGGACCTTGACCTCGCGATGGGCTTCGGCGGTATCGGTGCGGACCACAATCCCTACGAATACATGAACGGTTCTTCCTCGATGATGATCAAGAACTGGTACACCAAGCTGATGAAGAACGAAACCTTCGCTCAGCTGTATTACTCCACGATGTGCACCATGGCGTCGGCGGTGGCTGCTCCCGAAATCTGTGCGGAGACCATGGACTACCTCATGCTCGTCACCGGACGCGAAACCGAATACTCCATCCAGACCATCGGCTCGGTTGCGGGCGGATCGAGAACCAACTGGAACAATCAGCTCAAGATTGTGCGCGACTACATGAAGTCCCGTGCTTCCAATGTTCTGCGCTACACCAAGCTGACGGCGAAGAAGAATCCCACCTCCTTTACGCTGACAAAGAACGACGGCGGCACCGTGGCGGTATGCTGGGTGGATATGGAAAACGCCGAAGAACGTCAGTACATCCGCGATATCATCATTCCCTTCGAAGTAACCGCGGATCCCGGATATGAATACGAAATTTCCTTCACCAACTGCGAGCTGAACGAAGACGGCTATCTCGTCATCACCGACAGCAGCGCCTCCGTTGACGTGACCTTCACCAAAACCGCGGCGGATCCCGAACCCGGCGTGGTCATCAACGAAGTCTTCTACCGCGGCACCGACAAGGAATGGATCGAGCTGTACAACTCCTCCGACGAACCCGTTTCGCTCTCCGGCTGGAAGATCGGCAAGGGCAATGAAGGCAAGGCTCTCGATCCCGCAAAGGCACAGACCTTCGGCAGCGCGGTGATTGAACCCGGCGGATACGCGCTCATTTCGCTCACCGACTACGCAAACACCTACGGCTACACAGGTCTGCGCGCGGCAATGTCCCTCGGAAACGGCGATACGCTGACTCTCTTTGATGCATCCGGCAATGTCATCGATTCCCAGCTTCTCTATACGAAGATGAGCACCGTGCATGTGGGACGCTATCCCGACGGCGGTGAGATGATGCCGCTCTCGTTCGAGGAAGCAACGCCCGCCGCAGCAAACGCAATTGCAGAGGACTTCGGTCTCTTCGGCGTCAACAGCGTACAGCCCTATCTGCTCGCATTCGGTCATCCGATGAAGTTCGACGACTACTTCTACTGGCAGGACGATGTGCTGTATGTGAAGTATGAGGAGCTCATGAAGCTCTACCGCGAATACGGCTGCTCCACGCATTACAATTACCTGCGGCGCGAGAAAAAGGACATTCCCCTGTCTCAGTTCGCCGAGGATATGGAAGGCGCTGACAATTCCAGAATTGCGTATGTCGAAGAACTCGGCTCCGTTATCATCAGCTGATGTGCGCCGGTGATCGCTTTTGCCTTTAGCGAATTGAATTTTATGTGAAAAATAGCATTCAACTCTTTAATTTTTCCTTAAATCCCTTGACATATCGGGAGTTTTGGTGTATATTAATGGTGTTGAATGCTATATTCATTCATAATTACTTACTCTTTTCAAAAGGAGAAACAAGATCATGAAGAAGATCCTCAGCATCTTCCTCGTTCTGTCCATGCTCGCTGCTTCTTTCGCAGCTTGCTCCGGCGACACCACGACCGAAGATACCACCGGTGACACTACTCCCGCAGTAGAAGACACCACTCCCGCTGCTGAAGACACCGAAGCTGAAACTGAAGCTGAAACCGAAGCTGAAACTGAAGCTCAGACTGAAGCAGAAACCGAAGCTCCCGTAGTTGAAGCTGAACCTGAAAAGGAAGGCTACGCTATCGAACAGATGGACACCTGGTACTGGATGGCTCACGAATGCCCCTACTACGCCTACAACGACGAAGAAAAGGCTGCTAACCCCGGCTTCGTTGGCGAATATCCCGCTGACACCGACGAAATGGCTAAGTGGATGGATGCTAACCCCACCTGGTACGCTGACTACGAAATGATGGCTAAGTGGGAAACCGCTATGGGCCCGTTCGGCGACGTTATCGACTCCTTCATCGCTGCTGAAACTCCCTTCAACGACCCCGACCCGGAAACCAAGGCTATCTACCACGGTCTCACCGTTTACAAGAACTTCACTGTTGAAGAACTTGACGAAGATGCTCTCTACGAACTCTGGATGGTATATGACAACACCGTATATGTTTACGTAAACGGCAAGCCCTACTACATCCACGACAACAACCTCTCCGGCGCTTCTGACTGGACCGGTTCCTCTTACGTTCAGATCCTTCCCAACCAGGAAGGCGGCGACACCCTTATGGACTGGCTCGTTGAAGGTGAAAACCACATCGCAGTCTCCATCAAGGACGCTTGGGGCGGACGTGACTTCGACGGTTACATCTGGTACCAGCTCGACTCCACCAAGAGAGATGCTTACATCATGGAAACCAACCGTGAATGGAATGCAATCGCTCTCTCTGCTCCCTACATCGACGGCGAAGAAGTAGAAGAAGGTTCTGCTGCCGGCGGTCACTTCCCTGAAGACAGAGACGAATTCAAGAAGTACCTCACCGAACATGCTGACTTCGCTACCGACTACGCTACCGCTGAAACCTGGCCCACCTACACCGCTGTTCTCAACGACAGCACCGCAGACCTCGGCTGGGTTGGCAACGTACACGGCCTCATCGCTCACACCACCTTCGAAGTTACCGACCTCGAAGACCTCAAGACCTGTGACGAATGGAAGCTCTACGGTTCTTACGACAACGCTATCCACTTCTACCTCAACGGTGTTGAAGTTTACGTTCACGACGGCGAAGCTGTAACTCAGGACTGGGCATCCGGTGAATGGGTTCTCGACGAAGCTGTTATCGAAGGCGCAATCGTTGAAGGTACCAACCACGTAGTTGTTACCATCAAGGACGCTTGGGGCGGACGTAACATGAACGTTGGTCTGTACTGCCACTGGAACTAATTCAGATATAGCTGAATTGAATTCTTAAAGCAATACATAAAGGCATCTGAGAAATCGGGTGCCTTTTCCTTTTGCTTTTTGCGGAAACTGTTGACTTTGGGCGTCACTTGTGCTATCATGAACAAAACGAAACTTTGCGAGGATTTGTTATGAGTGAGCTGAAATTCAAGGGCGCGATTTTTGATCTGGACGGGACGCTTGCATGTACCCTGCCCGATCTGAGTGATTCCCTCAACGAAATGCTGAAAACTCCCGGCTATCCCACACTGGACGAGGCGGGTGTTCTCCGCAGTGTGAACTTCACCGTGCGCGAATTTGTGCGTCTTGCGCTTCCCGAATCCGTGCAGTCGGATGAAAATGAGGTTGACCGCTGTCTGGAGATTTACACGGGGATCTACTCGAAGCATTTCTGCGATCACACGTATATTTACGACGGTCTTGCCGAAGTGATTGCGCAGATGAAGTCCGCGGGCATCCGTCTGGCTGTGAACACGAACAAGGAGCACGAGCACGCCGTGGCGATGATTGAGAAGCTGTGTCCCGCAGGCACGTTCGAGCTCATCATCGGCGCCGGTATCTTCAGCGGCAAGCCCGATCCCACCGGTGCGCACCACATCGCGCGTGAGCTGTGACTTGCGCCGTCCGACTTCTGCTACATCGGTGACTCCAACGTGGACATGGAGACCGCGAACAATGCCGGAATGCACGCTGTCGGCGTTTCGTGGGGCTACCGCGATGAAACCGTACTGCGCGCGACCGGTGCGGATGTGATTGTGCACTCCCCTGCCGAAATTCTTGGCGTTGTCGGAATCTGACAAAAAAATTTCCCCGTACTCTTGAAATACGGGGATTTTTTGTTTATTCCGCTGCAGGTTCTTCGTTTTTCGTGGGGCTCGGGACTGCGACGATCTGCACGCCGGCTTCCTCGATGGATGCGCATTCGTCCTCGGACGCGTCGGTTTCGGTGATAATCATGTCGAGCTTCGTGACCGGGCAGATCTGCATGATGGATTCCTGACCCATTTTCTCCATCGGGATCAGCGCAATTTTCATGCGGGAGTTGTCGAGCACGAGGTTCTTGATGCCGATGTTCCGTCCGCCCTGGATCGACAGACCGAATTTCGCCGAACATGCCGCCGCTGTGACGAAGCATTTGTCAAACCGCATCCGGCGGATCACGTCAGCGGTGAATTCGTCGTAGAAATTGCCGTTCTGCTGCATCTCGCCGCCGGTGACGATGACGCGGATCGCGGGTTTCTGACGCAGCTCCTCGGCGATGGTGATGGATGAGGTGACAATGGTGCATCGTCTGTCAGCGGGAAGCTCCCGTGCGATGAGGTAGCCCATGCTTGCGGAGGTGATGTAGACGACGTCCTCCGGCTCGATCATGTCAACGGCGGCTTTCGCGATGGCGAGGTAGTTTTCCTTCACCTCCGCGCACCTGTCCTTCGCCGAGATACTGCCGATGTGCGGGTTGAATCCGACCTGTTTGATCTTGATCGCCCCGCCGTGGATGCGCTTGACAAGTCCCTGCTTTGCGAGGTCGTCGAGGTCGGTCATCGCGGTTCCATAGCCGACATTGAATTTCCGCTGGATGACGGCGGTCGTGATCTTGCCGTTTTCTTCGATGTACGCGAGAATCGCTTCGCGGCGTTCTTCCTTGAGCATTCCGGTTTCCATGGTATCCTCCTGTGGTTTGTTGTAGTTTGTTGATGTTTTGTGTGGTTTCTGACCGTATTATACTATACTTTACTGTGTTTGTCAATAGCATTTTACTGTGTTTTTGTGTTTTTTACTGTTTTTTTCAAAAGTTTCTGAATCCGTCGTTTTCTGCAAAGCGCGGGAATCGGGTGTGTGATATAATGATGCCATCAACCAAGGAGGTATAATTTATGGAAACACAGAAGTTAATCAACGACGCCCTGCATTACATCCGTCACAACACCCACGACACTGGCATGACCATCGCGGATGTTGCGTATCACGCTGGCTTCTCGACGGACTATTTCAATCGACTGTTCCGCCGCTACACGGGCTACAACGTGATGGAGTACCTGCGGTTCAGCCGGCTTTCCCGTGCCGCACGGCTTCTGCGGATGACGTCGCGTGAGGTGCTCGACATTGCGCTCGAATGCGGCTACGAATCCCACGAGAGCTTCACGCGCGCGTTCGGTCAGCAGTACGGCAAATCCCCGTCGGAGTACCGCGAGTATTACAGAAATCTGCCGTTCACCTACGCGCAGGTCACGGACGACACCGCCGCAAACCGGTTCCTCAAGCAGTTCCCGCGGTTCTCCCGTGCCGACAGCCAGCTCGTGATTGAGAAGCTGTACGAACGGAACGCGCTCCGCGACGGCTTTGAGGCGATCGTGATCTACGAATACAACGGCAGCCGGTTCTTCACCGAGGACGACGAGAGCTACATCATCCTCGACGAATTCGGAAGTGAGCTGCACGCGACGATCCTCTCCGACGACATTGACCGCGTGGAAGAGTACATCAAGCTGCTCCGCGGATTTGTCGTCTCGAACGGCTATTCCCTGCCCGGCGATCCTGCCGAAGTGATGGCGGAAATGGAAAAACACGGCATCCGCACGGTGAATTGCGCGCCGTATTATGCCTACACCGGTGATCCGGTCGCCGTGGACTGGGACTACACGATCCGTCCGCTGACGATTGACGACGTAACGCATGTGAAGTGCTTTGCCGCAGAGTACGGCAGTGACTGGAAGGTTTGCGAGAGTCTGGAACAGCGGGACGTGTATCACAACGCGCATCACGATCATCCGCTGGGAATTTTCGACGGATACGGCAAGCTGATCGCCATCACGCGGACCTGCCGGTATGAGAAATTCGGCTACAAGATCATCGAGATCGAAGGAACTGCCGCGCTGAGTACCGTCACAGATCCGGATTTTCTGAACAACTCCGCGCGTGCCGCCATGAATCTCGGGATCGCGGACGGATGCATTCCCTACATGCTCGGTCACGACGGAACGGACGGCATGGATCCGGTCGCACTGGGCTTCGAGAACGTCAAAAACTGGTACACGGTTTAACACAAAAAGAAAGGACCTTTTTACGGGTCCTTTTCTTATCGGATTATTCAGCGGCTTCCGCGTACATGAGCTTGAGTTCCTCGTAGGATTCGTTGATCTTCTGGAGGGTCTTCTGCTTTACGCGTTCGGACTGCTTGTACATGGATGCGAAGTTGTTCTGGTAGTTGCGGAACATATCCATGAGGTTTCCGCCGTAGCCAAAGCTGTAATACCAGCCGTTGTCGTAAACACGGGAGGAGAAGATGATGTCGAGCATTTCACGGGATTCTTCGTCACGGGTGGTCTTGCCCTTGAGGGTCTTTTCGTAGTATGCTTCAGTCAGGTCGTACTTACCTTCGCATGCGAGGAATTCGGTGACGATACCGGTGCGTTCAAGATTTGCCTGACCGTTCGGTACGCATACGAATACGGAGTGCCATGAACCGATTGCGGTGTGGTAGCGTTCCTGTTCTTCCTGATACTTGAACATGGGAAGAATACCGAAGTCGGTGTCCATGTCACGCATCTTGGGAACGAGCTGGATGAGCTGGGTGAGGAAGAGACCCTGGTCGCCGGAGAACATGTTGACAAGGAGGGAGTCGTTCCAGTTCAGTCTCTGGTAAGCGCAGACGATGTTCTTCTGGGAGGTGAATTCAAGGAAGGTGGTGATGACGTCGATGTTCAGCTCGGTGTTGAGGGTGAGTTCGAACAGGCCGTCGCTGTTGACCGTTGCACACTTGGAGCCGGAGCAGTTGAGAACGCCCATGATGGTGTCGTCCCATACGAGTGCGCCGTAACGGTCGTTCTGACCAAACTTGCCGTCGCCGTCGAGGTCAGCGGATACGTTTTCAGCCATTTCGATGAACTTTTCGAGCGTCCACTTGGAGTTCGCAACGAGCTCGTAGGGATTTTCAAGGGAGTAGTCCTCGATCAGCTGCTTGTTGAACATGATACAGTAGGTCGCGTCGTTGTCGGAGATGGTGAGGTCACCGGTGGTGAAGAAGAGCTGATCGATGACCTTGAGGGATTCGTTCGCAACCTGATCCCACCACGGAGCGGAGAGATCGATGTACGGAACCTTCTGGAAGTCGTAGAGGCAGTTGGACGCCGCGAGAGAAACGGCAGAGTATGCGCAGAGTGTCGTCAGATCGTACGCCTGTGTGCCGCCCTGAACGTCCTTCTTGATGTAGTCGATACCTTCATTGGTCAGCGCATTGGGCGTGGAGATAGCGTCTATGGTGACGTTGAGCTTGTCCTGAGCGAGCAGGTTGCGGTTGTACTTTGCGTCGTTGATGGCTTCACCGGTGAGTTCTTCCGCCGCGAAGTCGTTCTGCACGATGCCGTACTCAGAGTTGGAGTTGCAGAGGATGGTGAAGGTATAACCGTCGTAGTTCGCGTCCTCGGGGATCGCAGCATACATACGCTCGGTTTCCAGTGCTTCGGTTTCCTCTGTTCCGGGATCGGCAGCATTCGCTGTTGTGTCGGCGGTGTCGTTCTGCGCATTGTCGGTACTGTCGGAGCATCCGGTCATGGCTGCCGCGGAAAGAAGCAGTGCCGCAAGGATGAGGGATAAGGATTTCTTCAGCATAATTTTCTCCTTTTCTGAATGAATATCGGATACTTTATTTTATCACCAAAATTCCCCGGTGTCAACAGAATTTTTATGAATATTCTGCACAAACGCAAAAAAATCCGGTCCAAACGGCGTGAACCGAATGAACCGGACTTTTCATATGGAGGAAAACGATGTGTTTCCGGAATTACTGAGCTGCCATCTGCGCTTCAAGCTCTTCCTTAGCTTCCTGGAATGCTTCGTTGTTCTTCTGGAGGGATCTTTCAGAAGCCTTGGAAGCCTGCTTGTACATGGAAGCGAAGTTGTTGTTGTCCTGACGGAAGAGGTTCATAACGGATTCGTTGTAACTACCGATCTGGAAGAACCAGCCAAGGTCGTAAACACGGGAGGAGAAGATGATGTCGAGCATTGCGCGGGATTCTTCGTCACGGGTGGTCTTACCAACGAGGGTCTTTTCGTAGTATGCTTCAGTCAGGTCGTACATACCTTCGCATGCGAGCATTTCGGTGATGATACCGGTGCGCTCAACATTCTTCTGACCGTTGGGTACGCATACGAATACGGAGTGCCAGGAACCCATGGTGGTGTAGTACTTGTCCTGAGTTTCGGTGTACTTGAAGATGGGGAGAATACCGAAGTCGGTGTCCATGTCACGCATCTTGGGAACGATCT
>JAFTPW010000157.1:0-4755 GCA_017463075.1 Clostridia bacterium | reverse complement strand
GATTACGCGCGCCGTACAGATACACGTTAATCCCGTTTTTACCTATTCCCTCTTCCCTCTTACTTCTTCCCTCACAATAGTTCCGGCCGAGGCTGTGACTATAAATTTACGCTGCGTTTTACCGGTTTCATATTTTGCGGAAGACAGCAGTATGACTTTGGAGGAAAATATGAACAACAATTCCCGCGCAAAGACCCTTACCATGGTGCAGATTGCACTTCTGTCCGCTCTCGTTGTGGTGCTTCAGGTATTCTTCTCGGCAATCCGCATCGGTGTGGTGACGCTCAACTTCGTTCTCGTTCCGATCGTGATCGCGGCTGTGCTCATCGGCCCGATGGCAGGCTTCATTGTCGGCGCGTTCGCCGGACTGACCACGTTCATTCAGGTATTCACCTCCGGCGACGTGTTCTACGTATTCCTGATGACGAACAACGCCTTCGCGACCGCGCTCATCTGCATCCTCAAGACCGCACTGGCAGGCCTTCTCGCAGGGCTCGTGTACCGTCTCATCAGCGGCATCGGCAAGACCTCCCGCAGCAAAAATTATGCGGCAAGTCTGGTTTCGTCCGTTGTCTGCCCGGTTGTGAACACGGGTCTGTTCGTGCTCGGCATGCTCCTTTTCTTCGGAAACGCATTCACCGCGGACGCAACGTTCGGTCCCATGGTCGGCGGCAATCTCGTATCCTTCGTCCTCGTCGGTCTGGTCGGCGTGAACTTCTTCTTCGAGCTCGCGCTGAACGTCATCATCTGCCCCCTGATCTGCGGTACGCTGATGAACTCCGGCCTGTTCAAAAAGAAATAATGTAAGCAAAACTGCCGTACGGTTCGCCCTGCGGCGGTTTTTTGGGTTTTAGGGGGTGGATTATAGCGGCAGAAAGACCCAATCTCTGTCAGATACCGCACATCTCCTTTGTAGGGACATAGCGCGCTATGTCCGCCAAGCAATTTCAACCGCCCGAAATGGGTAACAGCTCACCGTTCGTTTTTCATCGATACAATACAGAATACCAAATCCTACGGCTGACACAGCACGCTGTGTCCCTACAAAGGCAACGAATGGCAGCCTGCTGACATGACGGCAGCGATTGTATAATCATCCCGCGTTTTCCGTCCAATTTTGTCTTGACGAAACCGCTGTAATGTGTTAAACTAAAGAAAAACGACGAAAGCTGAGGATTCAATTATGCTTATCACCATCATCGGACGCGGGCATTCCGGGACCCGGTCGATTTCCCACACGCTCTCCGCAAGCGGCGTTTTCATGGGCGAACCCCTGAACGTCTCCGGCGACCTCCTTCCGCCTCAGAAAATGTACGACGCATGCCGCGTTTTCGCGCAGTATGTGAAGTATCTCGGCGGCAATCAGTGGGATTTCAGCGCCGTCAACACGATGCCCATCCCGCAGGAATTCACGACGCTCATCGAGGAATACCTCCACAGCGTGCTCACCTCCCCGGCGGAAAACAAGGGCTGGAAAATCCCCGAAACCACGCTCGTTTACCCGTGGATCGTGCGGATGTTCCCCGAAATCAAGTATATTTTCTGGGTTCGTGACCCGCGCGACTGCATCCTCGGCGGACATCTGACGGACGACCTCAACGACTTCGGCGTGCAGTACGACAAGACCGGCGACGTCCGCACCAACCGCGCGATCAGCTGGCTCTATCAGCGCGAAATCGTCCGTGCGACACCTGCGCCGAAAAATGCGCTCTACGTCCGCTTCGAGGACATGGTTTTCGATCAGGACAACACCGTCTCCCGCATTTCCGACTACCTCGGCATTCCGATTGCGAAGATCGAGATGCGTCCCGATTCCGTCGGCAGATACAAAAAGGACGACGGCGTGCACATGTTTGACTTCTTTGAAGCCGACATGAAGGAGCTGGGCTACGAATTCGAATAATCCCCTGTGAATACCGACCAAAATCCGCCTTCCAAATTTGTGCAGACCGACGATATTTCAGAAAATGTACTGTTGGGTCTTTCAAAAGGCGGACGGTTGTGTTATAATATCTTTAGTTATAATTATCAAATTACACGGAGGCTCGAATCCAATGGCAATGAAAATGCGCGTTATGTACTCTTCCAAGAAAGGCAAGCTGATTACATACGCAGATGCAATCGCTCAGGCATGCGGCTGTCTCGCAAACGATATTCCCCCGGCATATCCGGCTGACAAGGAAAGACTGGTTCTGATCTGCCTGTCCCTCGGCGCTGAACCCAACGACCAGGTAAGACGTTTCTGCTCCGAGCTGTACCCCAACCGTGCGGCTAACGTTGCTCTCTGCGTTGACGGTCCCAAGGACTCCGACGCTGAAAAGCAGGTCAAGCAGATTCTCCGCACCGCCGGCACCAATGTCATCGACGAAACCTACTACGTAAAGTGCGGTATTTTCGGCAAGAAGATCACCCTCGAAGAACGTCAGGCGATCGTTGACTGGGCAAGAAAGATGCAGGCTATCGTAGCGGACCAGCAGTAAGTCAGATTTGAAACAAAGAACAGCGGTTTCCGGTAAGGGATCGCTGTTTTTTAGGTAAGAGGTAAGAGGAAATAGGGAAGAAGTAAGGTAGAAACCTTCGGTTTCATTGATTGAAAATGGGTTGGTTTTGGTTGTTCTTTCTGGCTGTTCCCGTGGTGTTTGCGGGGATGTATCGGAGGGTTCGGCGGTATCCGTTCAGTGCGGCTGTGACGCTGTCTTGTGCGGGGATTTCGTTCGGATGCGGGTGCTCAGTGCTTGGGCTCGGGCTTGTGTTTTCCGCTCTCGGGGACTGGTTTCTTCAGCATGAGCGCGGGCGGGAGGCGTTTTTTCTCTCCGGTGTGGCGGGATTTTTTCTCGGGCACTGTTGTTTTGCGGCGCATTCGGTTCTCTACTCAGGATTTTCGTGGACTTCCCTGCTGATTTTTGCCGTGCTGTTTACCGGGGTTTCGTTCTTTCTGCTCCGGCGGATCTGGCGCGGGATTGACCGGTCTTTCCGGATTCCGGTGGAGCTGTATGCGGGGATCTCGTGTTTTTCGCTCTCGTGTGCGCTGTTTTCGTTTTCTTCCGCCGTGCCGCGCGTGGTTTTTGCCGCCGGGATTGCGATGCTTCTCTTTTCCGACTGCGTCATTGCGCTCTCGCGGTTCGGGCGTGTGAAGAAAATCGGCTCGCTCATCATGCCGACGTATTTTGCGTGCCACATTCTGACCGCCGCGGCGTGTATGCTGGAAACAATTTTATAATTTTCCTCTCCGGCGCGGGATTTTTTTCGCAAAACCTATTGCATTCCCGGGTGGAATGTGGTATAATATCCGCGTTCGGAAGAAGAACGGCCCGTTGGTCAAGCGGCTAAGACGACGCCCTCTCACGGCGTAAACAGGAGTTCGATTCTCCTACGGGTCAGACGGAACTTGCTTTTTGCAGGTTCCTTTTTTTGTTTTCCGGGACAGCGAGAATCCCGGTGAGGTAAACTGCGGCAAAGAGCACCATCGCTGTGACCGGCGGCAGATGCTTCATGCACGTGAACCGGAGTGCGGCGGCGATGAGACACACGGTGACGGGACGGATGTAATGCGCGGCGGCGTGCGGGATTCCGACTCCGGTGATTTTCCCGAGCCGTGCGATGCTTGCCCACAGATTCCCGATTTCGCACAGCCAGATGCAGAGGATATAGCCGTAGATCCCCATGACCGGAGTGAGCAGAACGACGAGGAGCAGTCCGCATGCGGCGTCGGCCGTGTTGACCTTCATGGTGTAAACCTGATCGCCGAGACCTTTCAGAAGCGCGTCGACTGCGGTATCGAGGTACATGAACGGCACGAGAAGACCGAGCTGCAAGGTGTACGCCGCCGCTTCACGGGAGGAATAGACGATCTCACCCAGCTCCGGTGCAAAGCAGGCGAAGATTCCGCACGCGCCGACGGAGAACATCGCGGATACCCGATACACCTTTTCGGTGAGGCTTGCGATGCCGGGTTTATCGCCGAGCGCGTGACGTTCCGCCATTTCCGGGATCAGGAGGGACGTGAACGATCCGATGACGGCGTACGGGAACATGACCAGCGGGAACGCGATGCCCTGAAGCAGTCCGTACGATGCGAGTGCGGCTTCCCTGCCGAGTCCGCTTTTCCCGAGTCCGACGGGGATTGCGAGGTGCTCGAGGGTGGTGAGTCCCTGGCGCGCGCATGCTCCGACCGCTGACGGCAGTGCGATCTCCACGGCCTCGCGGAACGTGGTATTCAGCCGGACGGAGTTTGTGCCGAACGCCATATCCGACGGCTTTTTCGAGTCGGTGAGACAGAGGACGGCGTTCCAGATGAGCGACCATGCTTCGGAGACTGCGGATCCTCCGACGACGGCGAGGCATGCGTTTTCGACCGTTCCGGGGAGCACCATGACGAGCGCAGTGGAGGTGACGGCGATTTTGCAGAGCTGTTCCGTGACGGCGACGGCGGCGTTCTTTGCGGCTTTGCGGAGTCCTGTGAAAAATCCGGAAAGTGCGGAGGAAAGTGCAATCGCGGGCAGGCTCAGGGCGAGGATTTTCAGGGATTTCACCGTCCGCATGTCGCGCAGGAGATATTCTGCCGCCAAACCGGATGACGCGTAGAGCAGTACGGCCGAGGAGACGCCGAAGAGGAGCGCGTACAGGCAGACCGCACGGAGCACCCTTCCCATCGCGTACTTCCACGACGCTTTGTCCGCATGATCCAGCAGAGCGCACCGCTGTGACGTAAGCCGCACCGACGCGAGATTCACGCACGCGAGAGCCAATGTGACG
>JAFTPW010000156.1:0-3280 GCA_017463075.1 Clostridia bacterium | reverse complement strand
TTCTTTTCCTTTTTGCCGGAATCCTGTTCCTCAGCCGCAGGTTCTTCCACGGTTTCTGCCGTTTCGGGAGCCGCAGTTTCGGTACCTTCCTCCTCGGGAGTTTCCGTGATTTCCGGATTCTTCTTTTCTTCTGTCATTATGGTCTCCGATTTATGTGTATTGTTTTTTCAGCGTTTGTTGTTGTCAGATCGGCTCATCCGTGGAATTTTTCGGCCGTTCCAGCGCATCCGTGACGCTCTTTGTGAGGCTGTCGATGGTGGCAAGCACACGTCCGTAGTCCATGCGGGTAGGTCCGATGATGCCGATGGCACCGACCGTTCTGCCGTGCTCGACGACCGGTTTGAACACCAGCGTGGAGTTGTCCATAACCTTCACCAGATTCTCGCGTCCGATGAAAATCTGCATGCCGTCGCCGCTCTGTGCTTCTTCGGAAAGAACCTCGAGCAGGTCGTCCTTTTTCTCGAACAGTGCCAGCATGTCGCGCAGACGATCCATGTCGTAGTATTCCGGGTATGCCAGCAGCCGGTTGATTCCCTCGAAGCGGATTTCGCCGCCGTCGAATACGGAAATCGTCTCGCAGACCGCCTTGACGACCGGGGACACGAGGTAATCGTACTCGCCCATCATGCGTTCCATTTCCATCATCAAAGGAAGCGTGATTTCCGAAGCCGTGATTCCCGTTGCCTTGGTGTTGAGTACGCCGGCAAGGAGCATGGTGGCTTCCTGCGGGATGGGACGGTTCGACCGGATGTACTTGGTCTTGACAAAGCTTCCGATGACCATGATGAGCACCGCAGTGGTGTCGTCAAGGCGCATCAGCTCATACCGTCCGACGGTGATTCTCGGCTGACGGGGCTTGATGGAGAGTGCGGTGTAGTTGGTCAGCTTTGCCGCAAGCGAAACCGCAGTCTGCATGATGACGTCAAGCTCGTTCTGCTTCTGTCTCAGGCTCTGCTGAAGCTCCGCAATCTCGCTCTGGGTCAGATTGTACCGGTCCAGCAGCCAGTCAACGTAAAAGCGGTACCCGGCTTCGGACGGAATTCTGCCCGCCGATGTATGCGGCTGCTCGAGGAAACCGAGTTCTTCAAGCTCCGCCATTTCGTTGCGGATAGTAGCAGACGAGCAGGCGATTTGCTTATTCTGTGTCAGCGATTTGCTTCCGACCGGCTCACCGTTTTCGATGTGCGCGTCGATGATTGCCTTCAGAATCAGTTTTTTTCGTTCGCTCAGTTCATCTTTTCCGTTATACAAGCCGTTCACCTCCGCTCTTTTCGACTCTGTTTGCCGTGGATGTGTCCGATCCGCTGCATTCTCTTTCACGGTTTAGCACTTAAAACCTCGGAGTGCTAAACCGTGATATTAATTTACCATTTTACGCCCCTTGATTCAACAGTAAATTAAGGATGTTTTGTTAACTTTATATGAATGACACCCGGAAACGAAAAAACAGCGGAATTCTCGTTAGCATTCCACTGTTTCGTTTGTTTAATTTGATGGGATTTTCACCGCGCCGAAAGCCGTCTTGCGAGACCGAGTCCGGTTGCCGCCGCTGCTGCCATCAGCATGACTGCGGTATCGCCGGTTTCGGGTGAGGTTTCCGGGATTCCCTCGTCCGATACGGCGGGCGTTACCGTGACGATGGTTTCACCGTCCTCGGAGTAGGAATAATCCGCAAAATAGCCGAGCTTTTCGGTATAATCGACGCCGTGCACGACATAGATTTCCGGTACTTCCACGCTCGCGTTGCGGACTGCCAGACCCATCTGACCGTCGCTGAGCACCAGAACGCTCTCGCGCTCGATCGTGCATACCGCGTCTCCTGCGGACATGATGACCTCATTGAGGACATTTTCCCGGATCGGTACCTGCACATTGACCATCTCGCCGTTTTTGATGGCGGTCATGATCTTTTCGCACGGGCTGTCGAATCCGTCCAGCTCGCCGTTTGCGCGGATGACGATGCTGGAAATATTGGTCGGTTCATCGCCGCGGCAGATCAGAATCAGGGAAATGAATCCGTTTTCCGCGCTGATTTCCGAGAACCGGAAGGAAAATTCAACGGTATATGTAGTCTCTTTCGCAATTTCGGGGAATATCGCATACACGCGTCCGTTGTCGAAGGTCTTGATTTCAAGATTGTCGCCGACGCAGGTCATCATGGAATTTTCGGACGACTGCGTCCCAACGCGGATTCCGCTGTCGGCAAGATCGGATTCCTCGGAAAAATCCTGATGATAGAGCACTTCACCGATGATTTTCAGTCCGTCCCCTGCACTCACGGAAAGCGCAGAACAAAAAACAAGCAAAACAGCGACAACTAACGACAGCAGTTTCATAACGCCTCCGACATCAGCGAAAAAATAATCCATTCATATTATATACCCAAACCGCCCGTGCGTCAAGTGGTTTTGAACAAATTACGAAATTATTCTGTCACAATTTGTACTTATTTGCCAAGTCTTTCCGTATCCAGAGAAGGAGCTCGTCATCGTTGACGCAGGGCGCGTACTGCTCAAGCTGACGTCCGTTCCACCACACACCACTGCCGTCGGGAATGTAGCCGCGTCTGACGTACATGCGCTGAGCAGTCCCGTAGCCGGAGTGACAGCCGACCGCGAGACAGACTGCGTCCGCGTGCTTTGCGGCTTCGGATTCCATCACATCGAGGAGCCTCGTGCCGATTCCGCGCCGGTGATACGCAAAGAACACCGTGAAGTCGGACACCAGCGGCAGGTTTTCACCAGCAAACGGGCCGAGCTCCTCCGGCTCCGGCGAAAGAATCAGCGAAACATGCCCGCACAGCTTCCCTTCCGTCTCCGCGCAGAACGTGATCCGCCGCCCGGTCTGATTCTCACGGAAGTAATTCTCATACGTCCCGAGCACCGGATGCCAGTTGTAGCTGAGATAGGTTTCGTAAATCACCCGCGCGTCGGATTCCCTCATGGAGCGGATGGTCAGGGATTCGGATTCATAGTAGATCATATGCACCTCCGGTGAAGCAAAAGAACCGCCTCGTTGAAGAAGCGGCTCTTGAATAAGTACAATTCATATGCGGAAGTTGTCGGGCAACCTCCGGAGTTTCGTTTACAAAACTCAGTGAACGATGTAACGTTCGGTGTCCTTGTCGAAGAGGTGAACTCTGGACATATCGAGAGCTACGTTGATGATGTCACCAGCGCGAGCAGTGGAACGAGCAGATACACGAGCGGTCATGGAGGTTTCTTCAGCTACCAGGTACAGGTAGATTTCAGCACCCATAAGTTCGGTAACTTCTACGTCG
>JAFTPW010000155.1:0-3274 GCA_017463075.1 Clostridia bacterium | reverse complement strand
GGTCGGTGCGGTCAAGGCTCTGGAAACGGCGGATGTGATCGTCGGGTACACCGTCTACTGCGATCTGGTGAAACCATATTTTCCGGATAAGGAATACATCTCCACCCCCATGATGAAGGAAATTGAACGCTGCCGCATGGCACTGGAATCGGCACAAAGCGGCAGGCTGACCGCTATGATCTGCTCCGGCGATGCGGGAATTTATGGGATGGCATCTCCGATTCTGGAGCTTGTAGAAGAATACGGCGTGGAAGTGGAAGTCGTGGCAGGCGTAACGGCGGCAGCGTCCGGTGCGGCACTGCTCGGATCCCCTCTGACCTGTGATTTCACGGTGATCAGCCTGTCCGATCTGCTCACGCCCATGGAAGTCATCGAAAAGCGCATCGAAGGTGCGGCGATGAGCGACATCTGCGTGGTTATCTACAACCCGTCCAGCAAAAAGCGTGCGGATCATCTGAAAAAATGCTGTGACATTCTGCTGAAGTACCGCAGTCCCGAAACGGTGTGCGGCATCGCGCAGAACATCGGCAGAGAGGGCGAAAACAAAAAACTGCTGACGCTCGGTGAGCTTACGGACTATCCTGCCGATATGTTCACGACGATTTTCATCGGCAATTCTGTAACGAAAATCATAAACGGCAAGATGGTCACGCCGAGAGGATACCGCAATGTCTGAAAAAATTTGCTTATTCGCAGGAACAACGGAAGGACGGCAGCTTGCGGGGATTTTGCATCATTGCACGGATTTGACGGTTTGTGTGGCAACCGAATACGGCGAAATCCTGCTCGACGGTATTGACGGAATCAACGTGCATACCGGGCGCATGGACGCGGATGAAATGCTGTGTTTCTTCAAGGAAAAACGCTTTGATCGGATTCTGGATGCGACCCATCCTTATGCGGAGATTGTCACGGAGAATATTCAAAGTGCCGCACAGGCAGCAGCCCTTCCAGTGATGCGGATTCTGCGTGAAACGGACTGCCATATTGCCGATGCGGTCTATGTGCCTTCTGTGGAAGCGGCGAGAGATTACCTGATGGGGCAGGAAGGCAATATTTTCCTTACTACCGGTTCCAAAGAGCTTTCTGCTTACATCGGACTGGATATGTCCCGTGTCTGGGCGCGAGTTCTGCCGACGGTATCCTCTCTGGAAGCCTGTCAGACGGCGGGAATTGCATCCGCGCATATCATCGCTGCGCAGGGACCGTTTTCCGAAGAAATCAATATCGCGCAGATGAATATGATCGGAGCGAAATACATGGTAACAAAGTCCTCAGGCAAAAACGGCGGATTTGAGGAAAAAATCCGTGCGGCAAAGGCGGTTGGGGCGATTCCTGTCATCATCGGTCAGCCGCCGCAGGTTGAGGGATTTACGCTTGATGAAGCCATCACGGAACTTGGAAAAACGCTTTCTGTTACAAAGCCGAAGATCACCATCATCGGAATCGGTCCCGGAAGTGAAGATTTGATGACAGCCGAAGCGAAAGCGGCGCTTGCGGAATGTGATGCCGTGATCGGTGCAAAATCGGTGACAGAATCCCTGCATACTACGAAGCCGGTATTTCATGAATTTCTGCCGCAGAAGGTACGCGCCGTTCTTGACGGGCATCCGTCCATCCGTCATGCCGCCGTAGTCATGCGCGGAGATGTCGGATTTTACAGCGGAACAAAAAAACTGCTCGATGCTCTGGACGGCTATGACGTAACACTTCTGTCCGGGATTTCGTCGATTCCCGTGTTTGCGGCAAAAATCAAGATGAGCTGGGACGATGCCGCCATGATCAGCCTGCACGGACGGGATGCAAATCTGATTCACGCAGTCAGCGGAAGCCGGAAGGTATTTGCCCTAACCGGCGGCGAGAATACCGTGGATGTGATATGCCGAAAGCTGTGCGAATACGGTTTCGGCGAGCTTCCCGTAATTGTCGGAGAACGTCTGTCCTATCCGGATGAGAAAATCACTCGCGGATGTGCCGCTGATTTCACCGAGAAAACATTCGATTCACTGGCGGTACTGTACCTTGAAAATAAAACAGCAGTATGCCGTCATCGCCACGGTATTCCCGATGAGGAATTCCTTCGCGGCGATGTTCCCATGACCAAGTCCGAGGTGCGGACGATTTCCATGGCAAAGCTGGATCTTCCCGCAGATGCTATTGTTTACGACATCGGTGCGGGAACGGGTTCGGTTTCCGTCGAATGTGCGCTGGCGGCGTATGACGGACAGGTTTACGCCATCGAAAAGGAAGCGAATGCAGCGGAGCTGATCCGGCAGAACAAAGTGAAATTTCGCACGGACAATCTGCAGGTGATCGAAGGACTTGCTCCCGATGCACTCACTGAACTGCCCGCGCCCACACACGTTTTCATCGGTGGAAGCTCGGGCAATCTGCGGGAGATTCTCGCGGCTCTTCTTGCAAAGAATCCCGCTGTGCGGATCGTGCTGAACGCGGTCACGCTTGAGACACAGACGGAAGCGGCGGAATGCGCGAAAGCCTTCGGATTCGCAGAATACGAAACCGTATCGGTGAATATCGCCCGTTCCCGCAAGCTCGGCCGATATCACATGATGACGGCTCAGAATCCCGTATCGGTCATCACGCTGCAGGGAGGTGTTCGCTGTGACTAAATGGATTCTGCTTCAGACAGCGGCATTGGTGGTCGGATTTATCATCGACTGTTTTGTCGGCGACCCGTACTGCATCCCCCATCCGGTTATCGGTATCGGGAAGTGGATTTCTTTCTTCGATAAAACACTGCGCCGCGGCAATTCGAATCCGAAGGATATTTCACGCGGAGTTCTCACTGTGATTCTGGTGGCACTGATTTCCACCATCGTTCCCGCAATTGTCATGCTTCTGGCATGGATGAGTCATCCGCTGGTGTATTTTGCTGTCAACAGCATCATGTGCTGGCAGATTCTCGCGGCACGTCAGCTTCTCAAAGAGGGGCAGAAGGTACAGCGTGCGCTGGAAAAAGGCGATACGGAAGGTGCAAGATACGCCGTTTCCATGATCGTAGGACGTGACACCGATGTACTCGACGAAGCCGGCATCACACGCGCGGCGGTGGAAACCGTGGCGGAAAACGCATCCGACGGTGTGATTGCACCCTTAATCTGGATGATTCTGTTTGGTGCTGTCGGCGGATTCTTCTATAAGTCCATCAATACCATGGATTCCATGCTGGTCTACAAAAACGAGAAATACCTGTACTTCTTTCGTGCCGCCGAAAAGAAGGACGATTTTGTCAACTACATCCCTGCGCGGATTT
>JAFTPW010000154.1:0-9015 GCA_017463075.1 Clostridia bacterium | reverse complement strand
TTCAGCATCTGGATCATCATGTTGTCCGTCGACTTGTAGAGGAACGGGATCATGACCTTCTGTCCGTTGACGAGGTAGGTTCCGTCCTCATCCTTTTCCGCCGCGGCTTCGGCAACCTCGAAAATCCAGTCCCACGTCAGCACATCGGGAACGGTGTAGCCGAGCTTTTCGACATAGGTTTTGTTGATGTAGCACGCTTCCGTGGAGCGCATGTACGGCAGAGCGTAGTGGGAGTCCCCGATGACGCATTCCGCAAGGAATTTCGGGATGATTTCGTCCGCTGTCGGGGCGTCAAACTTCACTTCCGAGCCGCCGAGACCGTATTTTTCATGCGTGAACAGCTCGTCCAGCGGAACCACGACATTGACGCCGGTCATGTAGGTCGCAATGTGGTCGGGATACGTGATGCACACGTTCGGCGTGGTTTTCGTGGAGATATTGGTGATGACGTCGTTGTAGATCCGTCCGTAGTCCGTGTACAGGCGGAGATTGACGGTGATATTGGGGTAGAGCGCCTCAAAATCCTCGATCGCCTTTTCGTAGATCGCGACCTGCGTGAGGTTGGTGTCGTTCTTCGCCCAGAAGGTGATCTCGTAATCGCGGCTCGTGTCAAACTCCTCGGGGATCACGAACGCCGCCATACCCTTGGAGCCGTGGCATCCCGTGAAGCTCAGCAGAAGCAAACCCGCGGCGAGGGCAAGAGAGAAGAATTTTTTCATCCCTTTGTGCCTCCTCTCGCGACGCCTTCCATGATCTTCGAGCGGAAGATGAGGAAGAGCACAACCAGCGGAACGGAGATGACCACAACCGCCGCCATCATTGCCGGGATGTTCTCGCGTCCGAAGCCGTTCTCGCGGATCTCCTGAATCCCGTTGGAGACGAGGTAGAATGCGGGATCGTCGGTGATGAGGCGCGGCCAGACGTAGGAGTTCCAGCATTCGATGACCTTGAGAAACGTGATGGTGATGATCGTGGGCTTGGAGATGGGCAGCATGACGCGGATGAGGTACTTGAAATCGGATGTACCGTCGACCTTTGCGGCGTAATACAGCTCATCGGGAATCTGCGCGAAGTTTTCCTTCAATAAATAAATATAGAACACAGACGTCACCGACGGGAGAATCAGCCCCCAGAAGGAGTTGCGCAGATCGAGATTGGTGATCGTCGTGAAGTTTGTGATGATAACCAGCTCGTTCGGGATCATCATCAGGGAGAGAAACAGCGCGAACACGAGATTCTTCCCTCTGAACTCCAGCCGCGAGAACGCGAACGCCGCCGGAACGATGACGACAATCATGATGGCAGTCGTGGCAACGGTAAAAATGATCGTGTTGAGGAAATACTGCCCGAGATCCACCGTCGTGAACGCGTCAATGTAGTTCTGCAAAGTCGGGGACAGGGTGAAGAATTTCGGGATGTACTCAGCGTTGTACGAGCCGTAGCTCTTCACGGAGGTCAGCACCATCCAGTAGAACGGGAAGATCACCATCAGCGCCCACAGTCCGAGCAGGATGTAGACGATGGTATTTTTCACATTGTTCTTCACTTTCGCGGATTTCTCGATTTTTTCGTAATCGGTATTCATGTGCGTGCCTCCTTCCTTAATAATGTACATGCTTTTTCGAGATCAGCAGGTTGATGACCGTAATCGTCAGCACGATCGCGAAGAGGATGATTGCCGCAGCCGATGCGAACGACGGATATCCGCCGCTGTCGCCGTAGAGCATGTCGTAAACGTACCCGACGATGGTGTTCATGCCGGCGGCGTTGAGATTCGTGCCGAACAGGGCAACCGCGTCGGAATATGCCTTGAATGCGCCGATGAAGCCGGTGATGACGAGGTAGAACAGCATCGGAGAGATCATCGGCAGGGTAATTTTCGTGAAGATGCGCCACTTCGGAGTACCGTCAATCTTGGCGGCGTTGTAGTAATCCTGATTCACGGACGCAAGGGAGCTGGTAAGAATCAGAATCTTGAACGGCATGACGACCCAGATCGTATAGAAGCAGAGCACGAACATCTTCGCCCAGTACGGCCCGTCAATGAAGTCCACGGACTGTCCGCCGAAGAGGTTGATGAGCAGATTCACAAGCCCGTCCGAATACGCCGTCGGCTTGAAGAGAATCATGAACACCAGACCCACAGCAAGGGTATTGGTGACATACGGCAGGAAATACACGGTCTGGAACAGATTTTTCAGCTTCTGAATGGACGAGAGTCCCACGGAAATGAGCAGTGCAATCCCCGTCGAGAGCGGAACGGTGATGATGACGAGGATGAAGGTGTTCTTCACTGCCTGCAAAAAGTAGGGATCGTGCAGGACGTATTAGTAGTTGTACATCCCGACGCCTGAGTAGGTCTGGGACGCGGAGTTGTAGCCTTCCTCAAAGGAATAGATGAACACGTCGATGAGCGGATATACCATGAACACGGCGAGGAACAGAACCGCCGGAAGCAGGTACAGCCACGCTTTGGCATTTCGGTTTTCCATGGTTCCTCCTTATTTCACGTCAAAGAGAATCCGCGCGCCGGTGGTTTTATCAAACAGATAGGTCTTCGCCGGCTTGAGGGAGAATTTCACAGTCCCCGAGGCAAGATCGACCTTGTTTTCCGCGCTGATAATGGAGCGGTTGACGGGATTCAGGGATTTTTCATGCGAGGAGACGATGCTGATATCGCGGCCCATGACTTCGACATTGTGAAGTTTGCACGTGAACGGGCCGTTTTCGTCAAGGATGTAGCCTTCGGGACGCACGCCGACGGAAACCTCACCGTCCGGAGCCGTCACGTCAAGAACGCGCTCGCCAGCGATGTACAGACCGCCGTTCTTCACTTCCCCGTCGTAGATCGAGATGGGAGGTGTGCCGAGGAACTGCGCGACAAACTGGTTCACGGGCTCGTCGTAGACCTCCTGCGGCTTGCCGATCTGCTGAACCACGCCGTCCTTCATGACAACGAGCCGGTCGGAGATGGACATCGCTTCGTCCTGGTCGTGGGTGACGAATACGGTCGTGATGCCGGTTTCCCGCTGGATGCGCTTGATTTCCTCACGGGTCTGGAGTCTCAGTCTCGCGTCAAGGTTCGAGAGCGGCTCGTCAAGCAGAAGCACCCGCGGCATTTTCACAAGCGCACGTGCAATCGCAACTCTCTGCTGCTGACCGCCGGAGAGCTCGGACGGTTTTCTGTCCATCAACTGATCGATCTGCACGAGCTTTGCGATCTCGAGCGCCTTCGCGTTCATCGCGTCCTTCGTCATCTTCTCCTTGCCCCGCAGGTTCTCGAGCGGGAAGACAATGTTCTGCCGTACGGTGAGATGCGGATACAGCGCGTAATTCTGGAACACCAGTCCCACACCGCGGTTTTCCGGAGGCAGTCCGGTCACGTCGTCCTCTCCGAAGAAGATTTTGCCGGACGTGGGCTTGAGCAGTCCGCTGATGAGGTTGAGCGTAGTGCTCTTGCCGCATCCGGAGGGACCGAGAAGCCCGATCAGCTCGCCGTCCGGGATGGTGAAATCGAAATTGTCCACCGCAATCACGTCGGTTTTGATTTTCTTGTTCCGGTTGGGGAATTTTTTCGTCAGATTCTGTAATACAACCTTCATGGTTCAACATCCTCTTGTTGTATGAATTGGTTTTCTTCATTATATCATAAGTTCCGGCGATGTTCAAGATTCTGCCATAATTTCCGTAAAAAACACAGAAACCGGACTCCCACTCTGTAAGCGAAAGTCCGGCTCTGATCTTATGCGTCATGCATTCTGAATCGTACATTTTCTGACAAGTTCCGCGTACCATGCATTTCCCTTCAGCGGCTCGAACGCTTCCTGCGTCAGGTGGCTGACAAACAGCTCGCGCTCGGTTTCGGTGTAGGTTTTCGCGCAGTCGCCGGGGGTATGGGTCAGCACATTCTGGAACAGGCTGGTGTAGTGCTGCCCGGTCGGTTCCAGATTTTCGGAATACCTAAGAATCTCATACGCCTTTTCCAGTGCATCCGCGGCAAGGTCGTATTCGCCGGCTTCGGTATAGCATCCCGCCAGTGTGATCCAGAGTCCGCGCACCGTGCCGCTGTAAAAGAGGTAGTTCCCGTCGTAGAAGAGGGTGTCCCACAGCTTCAGCGCAGTCTTCACGGCGAAAATCTTCTCTTCCACGCTGTCGTACGCGAGATCCCGCGCAATGATGTCGGCGGCGGTGTGAATCGAGATGGTGAGCAGCTCCTGATTGATCTTTCGGTACTCCGCGGAATTTCTGTCATATACGCACCGGAGCAGGAACTGACGCGATGTGTGAATATCCTGCGCGGATTCTGCCATTGCGGCTGCCTTTTCGCAATCATAGCACCGGCTGCCTTCGATGGAATAGATGTACACCATAATCTGCCGCGCAATTCCCATGAGTTCGCCGTCCGTGCAGTCATCGAGAATCCGCTGACCGAGGAGGAGCGCTTCTTCGAACAGATCGTCGCGGTCCTTTCCCTCTTCCGGCAGAAGCACAGCGTTTCCGGTATAGAACAGCGCGCACATCAGACGGCTCAGGCATTCGTAACTTCTCGGATACTTCGCCGCCGCACATCTCCATAAAGCGAGGTCTTCTCTCACCCGTCCGTTTTTCATCAGTTCCGCCGACTGAGCCATGTACTGCTTTACGTCATCCTGTTCCGCCTGTGCCGTGTAGCCGAAGAGGACATCCGGGGACACGCCGAAAAAGTTTGAAAGCGGCACGATGAGGGAGATATCCGGCAGTCCGGCGTTGTTTTCCCACTTGGAAATCGCCTGATACGTGATGCCGAGGTACTCCGCGAGCTTTTCCTGCGTCACACCCTCGCGCATTCTGAGTTTTCTGATATTTTCACCGATTGTCATGGTTCTGTTCTCCTTTTGGATCAAAATTTCAGAATCCGTCTCCGCCGCGGTCGGTGAACTGTTCTGTGTCTTTATTATATCACGTTTCCGGCGAAAAACAATAACCGCTTTGTCAGGGTATCTCTCAACTTAAAGTTGTACCGTGCCACTGTGCGTTTTATCCGAACCCCAGACATTTTTGCGGAAACTGCACAAAAATTGCTTGACACGGGCGGGATATCATGTTAAAATACCGATAAGATAACACAATTCATTTCCACGGAGGTATTCCCATGAACGAAGCATCCCGTCTCGGCTACATCATCGTGACCGATTACCTGAGTGCCGACGGAACAGCGGACGTATCCGATGCGATTCAGAAGATCATTGATGAGAACCCGAACCGCACGATTTACTTCCCGGACGGCACCTATCTGCTCTCCAAACCCATCTGCACACCCGCGCATCCGAAAAAGAGCGTGGATCTGAGGCTCTCCAACTACGCCGTTCTCAAGGCAGCAGACACCTGGGACAGCGAAGAAGCCATGGTGCGTCTCGGCGCGATTCATCCCGCGAACGATATCTACACCATCGGCTCCAACTACGCACTCACCGGCGGCATCATCGACGGCAGCGGCATCGCGAAGGGCATCTCCATCGACGGCGGCCGTGAAACCAAGGTGCGCGATGTTTCCGTCAAGCACGTGAAGATCGGTCTGCACATCAAGCACGGCGCGAATTCCGGCTCCTCCGACTGCGACATCATGGACGTCAACATCATCGGCAACGGCTCGGTGGATTCCATCGGCGTCCTCCTCGAAGGCTACGACAACACCCTCACCAACATGAGAATCGCACGGGTACAGGTCGGCGTGATGCTCAAGTCCGCGGGCAACTCCATGCGCAACCTCCATCCGCTCTACACCTGCTCCTACGAGGATTACGGGAACAGCGTCGGCTTCTGGGATCTCGCGGGCAACAACTGGTACAACTTCTGCTACAGCGACCACTTCGGCATCGGATTCCGCACGTCCCCCAACTCCCGCAACATTTACGACAGCTGCTTCACAATGTGGTACGCGGCTCGCGGCGGTCTTCACACAGCATTCCGCGCTGACGGCAAATTCAACTCCGTCATGACGAACTTCAACATCGGATTCCACCGCGACAACAAGGAAAACGTCGTTCTCTCCGTCGGGGAAGAAGGCGGTCACGGCGTCATGGAACGTCTTGCAGTGAACCAGAATCTCACATCGGACGACGAATACAAGAAATACATGATCGGCACGTTCTATTGATACAGGCAAATCAGACAGGAGCATCCCGCCTTTTTCCGGTGAGAATGCTCCTGTTTTGTTTATTCCGATGCAAAAATCGCTCTGAAATCCTCTCTTTCACGGAGCGGGGCGAAAAGCTCATGTTCGGCGAAATTCCTGACGTCCCCGGTCATGCTCCAGTCTTCCTTCCGGTTTTCGCTGTGGTCTTCCGTATATCCGGCAAGCACCGGTGTCGTATAGTGCTCCGCGCCGTCCGCGTCCATGCGGTCAAAATCCACAGCGTGCTTCATTGCCAGAGCAAGCGCCTGCACCGCCGCATCGTGATCTCCCGCACGCATCGCCAGTTTCGCACGTTCTTCGCTGAGGATGCTCAAAGAAATATCAAAATGCTGGTAATTCCCGTCCGTAATCACGGCTTTGATGACCGATTCCTCCACATCAATCACTGCGGCATCTTCTTCCGGGGTTTCGTAACAATACCGCAGCTGTGTGAGCGCATTGCACAGCTTTATCAGGGATTTCCGGATGATCTTCTTGCACTGAAGCTCCCGTTCCTTTCCGCGAAGACACTGCACAAGCATCGCATCCCGGTTCGTTTCCGGTTCTTCCGGGTACATCATGGCGTATTTTTTCGCCTCGTCATACCGGTGCGTGCATTCGTACGCATACACCAGACCGCTGATGGCATCGTTGCGCAGCTCCGGATCATCGCAGTTTTCCAGAACCATTTCGTAGTGCCGGATACAGCTCGCGATCAGCTCCGTTTCGGTGTCCGTGCCCATATATTTCACGCTGTACCCGACGTACCACTCGTTGCTCGCCAGCCAGCAGAGATACCGGCAGTCCCCCGGGTATTCCGCCACAGCCTGCCGCGCAATCTCAAGATCTTCCTCGTGATCCTTTTTCCAGTACTGAAAATACTCCGCGTCAAAATAGGCTTTTCGTTCATCCTCCCCGGCGGGCTTCATCCCGAGCAGCTCATCCGCGGATACCCGGAGCACCCTCGCCAGCGGGACAATCATCGCAAAATCGGGAAGCGTGGTGCCGCACTCCCATTTTGACACGGACTGATACGTGACGCCGAGGAAATCCGCCAGCTTCTCCTGCGTCAGATCGTTCTTTTTCCGCAGTTCACGGATTCTCTGACCAATATTATTCATCGTGATACCTCTTTTTCAAGTGTTAAGCCGGGCCCTGCTTACGGATACAGTATATCACAGCTTCCGTTTTTGCACAATAACGCCTTTTCTGAGCACAGCTCGCCTGACACGCGAGAAATGCATTTTCCGCAGTTTCACCAAGATTTGCGCGTGAATCCGGCGGATTTTTCCCCGAATTTTTCGTCCGCGCCCGATTGACAAAATCCCGTTTTTCCTGTATAATGTTGTCATCAAAGAAGAATATCAACCGCGCTGCAATACTGACGGATTTTGCGGATCACCGCAGGGGAATGCAGTGCGTATCGGGTCCATCCCGCGCCGACCGTCTGGGCAATTCAGTTTTATAGAGCTGATTTGCCTTTTTTTAGTCCATCGGCAGGTCAGGTAATGGAGGTAACATACATGGAACACAAGAACTGGAACGGATTCCGCCCCGGAGTCTGGCAGAACGAAATCAACGTACGCGACTTTATTCAGCAGAACTATACCGAATACACCGGTGACAGCGGTTTTCTCGCAGAAGCTACGCAGAGAACGAAGAACCTGATGAAGAAGCTGGAGGCACTGTTCGCCCTCGAGCGTCAGTTCGGCGGCGTGCTCGACATTGACACAGCAACCGTCTCTTCCCTCACCGCGTACTCTCCCGGATACATCGACAAGGACAACGAAATCATCGTCGGCATGCAGACCAACCGTCCTCTCAAGCGCGGCGTCAATCCCTTCGGCGGCATGAGAATGGTACGTCAGGCATGTGAAGCATACGGCTACAAGCTCAGCCCGAAGGTCGAGGAAGAATTCCGCTACCGCACCACGCACAACGACGGCGTTTACCGCTCCTACACCGACGAAATGCGTGCCGCAAGAAAATCCCACGTCATCACCGGTCTGCCGGATGCCTACGGACGCGGACGCATCATCGGCGACTACCGCAGAGTGGCTCTCTACGGCGTGGACAAGCTGATTGAAGAAAAGACCAAGGATAAAAAAGCACTCGGCGAAGGCTTCCTCGACACCGAAGAAATCCGCCTGAGCGAAGAAGTTGCCCGTCAGATCTCCTTCCTCAAGTACATGAAGGAAATGGCGGAAATGTACGGCTTTGACATCAGCGCACCCGCATCCAACGCACGCGAAGCGATCCAGTGGACGTATTTCGCATACCTCGGCGCAATCAAGGAACAGAACGGTGCGGCAATGTCCCTCGGACGCGTCTCCACGTTCTTCGATATCTACATCGAGCGCGACATCGCCTCTGGCATCCTCACCGAAACGGACGCGCAGGAACTCATGGACGACTTCGTCATGAAGCTCCGCATCGCACGTCATCTCAGAACTCCCGAATACAACGAGCTCTTCGGCGGCGACCCCATGTGGATCACCGAAGCGGTCGGCGGCATGGGCGAGGACGGACGCACCCTCGTCACCAAGAACAGCTACCGTGTGCTCAATACCCTCTACACCCTCGGCTCCTCTCCCGAACCGAACCTCACTGTGCTCTGGTCGAAGGCTCTGCCCGAATCCTTCAAGAAATTCTGCGCGAAGGTTTCCGCCGATACCGACTCCATCCAGTACGAAAACGACGACCTCATGCGCCCCATCTACGGTGACGACTACGCAATCGCGTGCTGTGTTTCCGCAATGCAGGTCGGCAAGCAGATGCTGTTCTTCGGCGCACGCTGCAACCTCGCGAAGCTCCTTCTCATCGCCATCAACGGAGGCTACGATACCGCAAGCGGCATGCAC
>JAFTPW010000019.1:0-4121 GCA_017463075.1 Clostridia bacterium | reverse complement strand
GCATTGCCGCAGGTGCGTCGGTGTATCTCTGCGGCGTCATTCTCGGCGAGCGGTTCGGGATTCTTCCGCACATCCTCATCATCGCGGCGGCGTATGTCATCCTCGGGTACGACGTGGTCATCCGTGCACTGCGGAACCTGTTCCGTGGCCGCGTGTTCGACGAAAATTTCCTCATGACGCTCTCGACGGTCTGCGCGTTCCTCATCGGAAGTACCACGGAAGCGGCGGCGGTCATGCTGTTCTATCAGATCGGCGAGCTGTTCCAGGACATGGCAGTCGACAGATCCCGCCGCTCGATTACGGAGCTCATGGACATCCGACCGGACACGGCGACGGTTCTGCGCGGCGGAGAATGGCTGACGGTGCATCCCGATGACGCCGCAGTCGGTGAGACAGTGATGGTCAGACCCGGCGAAAAAATCCCGCTCGACGGCGATATTCTCGAGGGCAGATCCCATCTCGATACCCGCGCACTGACGGGCGAAAGTGTCCCGCGCGAGGTGTGCGAAGGTGACCACGTGCTGTCCGGATGCGTCAATGGCGACGGCGTGCTGAAAATCCGCGTGACCCATGTGTTTGCGCAGTCGACGGCGTCGCGGATTCTCGAACTGACGAAAAACGCCGCATCCCGCAAGGCGAAAAGCGAGAAATTCATCACCCGGTTCGCACGGTGGTACACACCCGCCGTCGTGGTGTTCGCGCTCCTTCTTGCTGTGATTCCGCCGCTCTTTGACGGACAGTGGGCAAACTGGATCCGCCGCGGATGCGTGACGCTCGTTGTGTCGTGTCCCTGCGCCCTGGTCATTTCCGTTCCGCTGACGTTCTTCGGCGGGATCGGTGCGGCATCGAAAAAAGGCGTGCTCGTGAAGGGCTCGTGCTGGCTGGAAACACTGGATCAGGTGAAAACCGTCGTGTTTGACAAAACCGGAACGATCACCGAAGGCGTGTTCGATGTGGTTTCGGTTCAACCTGAGGACGGCGTGACGGCGGATGAACTGATGAACCTCGCCCTTCACGCGGAGCATTATTCCGACCATCCCATCGCAAAATCCGTTCGCAGATGTGCCGGTGCTGCCGCGGATGAAGCCAAGCTCGCGGATTACCGGGAAATTTTCGGTCACGGCATCCGGGTTCTGTACGATGACGCGGAGCTTCTTGCCGGAAACGAACGGCTCATGGAGCAGTACGGCGTGAACTTCACCCCTGCGGAAGACGTCGGAACGCATATATACATTGCATACCGCGGCAGATTCATGGGTTCCCTCACCGCCGCCGACCGCATGAAGCCGCATGTGCGCGAAACAATTGCAGACCTCAAACACATGGGCGTGGAAAAAACGGTCATGCTCACCGGGGACGACGCTGTGATTGCCGGAAACGTGGCGTCGGATGCGGGAATTGACGAGTTCTACGCCGGACTTCTGCCGGATGACAAGCTGAATCTGCTGGAAAAGCTGATGACGGACGGAAAAACCACGGCGTTCATCGGAGATGGCATCAATGACGCTCCTGCGCTTGCCCGTGCGGATGTCGGGATCGCAATGGCTGGACTTGACGCCGCAATGGAGGCAGGGGACGTGGTTCTGATGAACAGCGATCCCGCCGCAATCACGGAGGCCGTGAGAATCGCCCGCAGAACCCGCCGGATCGTGACGCAGAACATCGTCTTCTCGCTCGCCGTCAAGGGTGTGTTCATCATCCTCGGCGCCATCGGTATCTCCGGCATGTGGGAAGCAGTGTTCGGGGACGTCGGCGTGATGGTGATTGCTGTCCTCAACGCGATGCGGATCCTGCGTAACAAATAAAACCTTGCAAATTCGGCGCACCTGTGTTATCATGTAGAAAAACGGAGGTGCGCCATGCTTGTTTCTGTAAACCGATTCACGGATGCGGTCTGCGCGGTTGTCCCGGACTGTACCGTGTATCTCACCGGATCTGCCGCCGCGGGTGACTATCGCCATGGCTGGTCGGACATTGATATGCTCTTTCTCACGCGCACGGAGCTGACCGCGGATACGGCTTCGGCTCTCGTGAATCTCAGACAGACATACGCGGATGACCCGTATATCCCGAGAATTGAGGGCGGAATTGTGTCAGCGGACGCGTTTCTCAGCGGTGCGGAGACTGTCGCGGTCTATTGGGGAACGTCCGGTCAGCGGATCTGCGGCGGATACACAAGCGACTGCTTTACGCTCGCACAGGCGGAAAACTGGATCTGCCTGCGCGGTGAGGATGTGCGTCACAGGATTCCGATGCCGTCACCGGATGCACTGTACGCCGGCGTGAAGCGTCACTGGGAGACAATCCGGGACTACGCCGCGCGGACGCAGAATCCCATGTACCGGTGCGGCTGGATGCTCGACATTGCGCGGTGCCTGTACACGCTGAAAACCGGACGGGTTGCCGCGAAAACGTACGCAGGAGAATATGCACTGCGGAACGGGTGGTGTCCCGATGCGGATGCACTCCGGGATGCGCTGGCGGTGCGGTACGATCCTTCCCGGACGAGGCACATCACCGACGAAGCCATCGCGGACTTCAATGCCGTACTCGGGGACGCACTGACGAAAGGAATGAAACCATGACCGACGAAATCCGACACCTGATGCGCCGCGCGGGACTTGGGAAGCTGATCCGTGACCCGGAAGTTCTCACCGGCGGGCATCTCCACCGCATGTTCGGCGTCACAACGGAGCGCGGCAGATTCGCCGTCAAACAGCTCAACCCGGAAATTATGGCACGCCCCGATGCGATGGACAATTTCATCCGTTCCGAGGAGGTCGCGCGCATGGCGTCTTCGGTGATTCCGGCATGTGCCGCAGTTATCGTGGACGGCTGTCCCGTTGTGCATCTGGAGCACCGGTGGATGATATTTCCGCATATAGACGGCGTCACGGTCCCGGACACGGAAATCACAGCGGAAATGGCGCACAAGATCGGCGGAATTCTCGCAAAGCTCCACGGAATGACGGCACTGCCCGATGAAACTGCGGAGCAGGGGCGCATCCGTGTCTGGCGGGAAGAGGACGATCCCGTGCATTTTCAGCTGTACAACCGCTGGGAATCGCTTCGTGTGCGGAAAATCTGCGGCAGAACCGTCCTCAGTCACCGCGATCTGGAGCCGAAAAACATCCTGTGGCACGGCGGAAATCCGACTCTCATCGACTGGGAAGCCGCCGGAAAAACCAACGCCGCAGAGGATCTCTTCACGACCGCGCTGTACCATTCCCGGACACCGGACGGCATTTCAGCGGAGCGGTTCGGCGCGTTCTTCCGGGGCTACTTCACCATCGCATCCGCGGCGGATTTTGCCGGATGTGACTGGGATGCGGTGGCGCGGTGTTACTATGATCTCACGGACTGGCTGGCGTACAATCTGACCCGCGAAGACCGGGAACTGGGACTTGAGCAGGCGGAATGGACGCGGAATGAGCTGATCCGGTTCGATGACGCACGGCAGACGCTTCTCGGATGCATCCGGGATTTAACGGATATGACGTAATTCGTAACACAATCGACTTGAATTTGCCGGCAGATTCTGCTATACTGATACAAGCAAAGCAAAAGGACGGAATCGAGACGAAATGGAAGACAACAGAAACAAAAGCCCGCAGAATCCGGGAGAGAACGAATCCAACGCGGCAAAGCGGATCCGGATGCTCGGCGAGGAAGTCGGAGAAGATACTCCGGTTGACGAAAAGGAAATCAACAAATGGGAGAACTTCTGGTACCACCACAAGTGGAAGGTCATCATCATCGGATTTTTCTCCTTTATGATTATCACGGCGACGGCACAGTTCATCGGTCAGCAGAACCCGGACGTGAATCTGATGTACTCCGGCCCGGATTATATCACGCCGAATCAGAATCAGGCGTTCTGCGATGTGCTCGAACAGCTGATGCCCGACTACAACGGGGATGGCGAGCTCTACGCACAGCTGAACGATCTGGTGTACCTGACCGCCGGACAGCTCGCGGTAAAGGAAGCTGAGGCACTGGAATACGGCGACACCTACTCCATCGACCGGACGGCAAACCGACAGGCGGAGGAGCGCTTCACGTACGAAATCTTCGGTGCGGAGTCTCCCTTGTGCATTCTCGCGCAGGATCAGTACGACATG
>JAFTPW010000153.1:0-8395 GCA_017463075.1 Clostridia bacterium | reverse complement strand
CTCCTGCTCTGCGGCGGCATGTCCTTCTATGATTCCCTCCTGCACACCTTCGGCACGGTCGGAACGGGCGGGTTCGGCATTAAAAACGACTCCATGGCATCCTACTCCCCGTATTTACAGTGGGTTATCACCATTTTCATGCTCATCAGCGGCGTGAATTTCAATCTGTACTACCTCATCCTCATCAGACGCTGGCGTCAGGCTGTGCGTTCCGAGGAAATGTGGGCGTATCTTGGCATTGTTGCGGCATCGGCTGCTGTGATTACCGCAAACATCGCGCCCATGTTCGAAACCCTCGGCGAAAGCATCCGTCACGCCGCGTTTCAGGTGGCATCCGTCGTCACCACAACCGGATTTGCGACCACGGACTTTGATCTCTGGCCGAATCTCTCCAAAGCCATCCTCTTTCTTCTGATGTTCATGGGCGGATGTGCGGGTTCGACTGCGGGCGGTCTGAAGGTTTCCCGGCTCGTGATGCTCGTCAAGATGGGACGGCGCGAACTGAAGCAGCTTCTCCATCCCCGTGCGGTAAATGTGATCCGCTTTGAGGGCAAGCCGCTTGACAACGCAACCACGCGCGGCGTCGGAACGTACTTCGGGCTGTACTGCCTGTGCTTCATGGCGTTCTTCTTCCTGCTCTCGTTCGATCCCGCCGCAGCGCTCGACATGGAGACAAACTTCACCGCCGTGTCCGCATGCTTCAACAACATCGGTCCCGGATTTGCCGCTGTCGGTCCCACATCCAATTTCTCCGTTTATTCGGATTTCTCCACCTTCCTGCTCAGCGTTGCCATGCTGATGGGCAGACTGGAAATTTACCCGATTCTTCTGACCTTCTTCCCGAGAAAAATTACGAAATAACATCATCTCAGTCATAACACCGAAAGGAAATCACATCATGCCAAACAAGTACACTCTGAAAATCCTCGTCGTCGAGCACAATCCGCTCCTCTCTGACGGCAGCCGTGTCTCCGATCTTGTGAATCTGACCGACGCCATCAAACCCTCCGTGGATGAGCTCATGGACGACATCCGATATTCTTCCCACGGGCTCGTGAACTGCGAAGTCGTCGCATGGGAGCGCGTGGACGAATTCCCGAAGCACACCGTGCTGTTCAAGCTCGCCTCCGGTGAAAGCCATGCCCTCGATGAAGCAACCGTGCGTGAGGTCTTCAAGAACGGCTGGTACGGCTGGTGGAACAACGAATGGTTCAACAAGGAAGTCTGCCCCGAAAACACCGGCTTCTCCTTCGACTACCAGTGGTTCCTCGAGAAGCACAACATCATCGAGCGCCGCAACAACGGGGAATTCGACATGGTCTTCATCGTGAATCAGGATCCCGTACACGGCTTTGAAGCATGCATGGTCGGCAGAAACGCATACTGGATCAACGGTGACGCCATTGAAGCGGACTGCCCGATGACTGCGCTCATGAACGTATCCGTGAGCCGCCGAGACGCCAACTACGAATGCCACGGTCACATGATGGAGAATATCATGAGCCACGTCTTCCACGGCGACACGATCCTCTCCGGCTACGTTGACGGCGAATTCAACGGTCAGGATCCCGAAAAAATGAGCCTGTGGAACCGCTTCGTCCTCGCTGACCGCAACTTCGACGGTCTGGCAGGATGCGGCAACGTCCACTTCTCTCCCAACTCCGTCGCGGACTACGACTGGCGTAACGAAACCCTCGTCGAATCCAACTGGCGCGACTGGCTTGAGAACTATCCCGACTTCAAGGGTATCCACGAGCCGACGAATCTGCGCGCGTACATCCCTCTCGGCATCGGCGAAAAGGATGCGTGCCGTCTGCATCACCGCTGGTGGTTCCTGTGCATGCCCCATGTCGCAGGCGTGACCCCGGACGGCTACTCCAACAACTGGTGGGACTACTACGTGAAGCTGGACTATGTGACCGAAATCACCGCATCCGACGACGGCTTCGTTCTGCACTACCGCTCCGGCGACACCAAGACCGTTCAGCCGTGGGACCGCGAGGTTTACACCGAAGAGCACGACGGAAAGATCACCGTACGCCGCGATGGATGCTCCTGCACGAAATAACAAAATCAATATAAAGGAGAGAACCCCATGAATGCACTCAACGACCGGAATCTGATCACTAAAAGAGACCAGTGGTTCGGCACACTGGAAAGTCTCTTCAACGGCACCTACCATGAACCGCGCGCCTTTGTCCTTGACGGTGTTCTGTCCCGCGGAACCAGCGACCCGTACACGGAGCCCGAAAAATGGGTGGACGAATGCCTCGCTGACATTGCCCAAAACCGCGCGCAGGCGATTCTGAACGACACGAAATTCGTTCCCGTCTGCGTGGAATACGGCATCTACGGCGTGCATTATATCGACAGAATCCTCGGCGCGAACGTCTATCACCACGCGGGTCAGTGGTACAACGATTACCTCAAAACCCCGATCGGCTCGCTCGAGGATCCCGATCTTGACAATGACGAAACCTTTCAGCTCTCCATCCGCGCGGCAAAACGGTTTGCAGAGGTCGGAGGTGAGTTCCCACTGTTCGGTCTGCCGACGATTGCGAGCGTGCTGAACATCGCGGTGAACCTCTACGGGCAGGAAATCCTGATCGAGATGCTCGCTGACCCGGACAATGCGCGGCGGGATCTGGAAACCATCAACCGCACCCTCGTCCGGATTCACAAAGCGTTCCGCGAAATCCTTCCCGAGCGTCAGCTCCAGCCGGTGATTTCGTGGGCAAGAACCCAGCCGCCGGGATTCGGGCAGATCTGCGGATGCACCACGCAGCTTCTCTCCGGTGAGCTGTACCGCGACATGATCGCCGATCTCGATGAGGATGTGCTGAACGTATATCCCCGCGGCGGCATGATCCACCTCTGCGGCAGTCACGCACAGCACATCGAAACCTTCCGGAACATGAAATCGCTACGTGCCGTTCAGGTCAACGACCGCGCGGCTGAGGATCTCGAGCTGTACTGGAACGGTCTGCGCGACGATCAGGTGATCTACCTCTGTCCCTGCAAGGGAATGACGATCGAGCAGGCGCTCAGAATCACCGGAGGCAAACGTCTCGTCATCAACGCACATGTCGAAGGGGAGCTGAAACTCTGAACAGCACAAAAGACACGCATCACACCGTATTTCACGGCACAACGCGTGTCTTTTTTCGTTTTATCAGTATTCCGTCAGGCTGGTGTTGTCAATCGACGGGAGGGTTTCGGCAAATTTTGCGGCGACAGAGTCAATATCGCCCACGCCAAGCAGGTACCGGTAGACGAGGGGCTTTCCGGATTTCAGCTGCATCGTGCGCAGAGGGGCTGTATAATTGGTCGCGGCATCGTACGGATCGCGGGAACCGTTGTACGCATGCCGTCCGCTGTAATACTGCTCGACACCGGGAACCGCAAGCCCGACCCCGTAGCCGCTTTTGTCATGCCACATGCAGAAGGCGGTGTCGGGTTCGGTGAGCGGGAAATTCTGATCCGACGCTTCCGGCCAGAAAATCATGTCGTTCCGGGATTTGCGCTCGCCGGCGTCCTGCCACGTGAAAATATCCAGGGCGGAGACGACGTACAGTGCCGGGAGCTCCTGATGCCGCATCGGGTGGGTGTATCCCGAGTGATCCGTGAACCGGTTTTCGACGAGGATCAGCCCGTTTTCGAGGAAGGTGTACCGGTTTTCCATCTCCGACGGTGTGAGCGAACCGACGTGTCCCCAGTCGTACGGCTGTGCTTTGATGCAGATCTCGCGCCCGGAAGCGGTGTATTCAAGGATGCGCGAACGATTTCCGCCCTTGTCACCGCCCTGCACCGGGTTGTACGGCCAGGGATTGCCCATGAACTCACCCATCTCATACGGCGGCTCATGCGTTCCGTAGTACGACTGCTGCACAAGTCTGCCGGGGTCAAAGCGGTTGAGGAGATTTGTGTATCCGGCAGGCGCATCCTCGTCCGTGAGGGATGCAATCGCCCCGCCCATCTCCAGCGTGATGCCGAGCTTTATACCGTCCTTTTCCAGCCACGCCTCAGCCGGGATTTCCCGTGTTGTGTCCATATCAGTACCGTCCGTATTCCTGAATCGCCGCCATGACGACGCGCATGCTTGTGAGCAGGGAGCCGTTGTTGATCGATCCGGCAGTGGTCAGGTTCAGGCCGCGCAGGTCGTTTTCCTTTGCCGCTTCGCAGTCGCGTCTGACTTCGGCGATGATGTCCGCTTCGTTGTTGCGCATGAAGGTAAACGGTGCGAGCTGACCGTCGATTCTCGTTTTCGGCATGTATTTCCGGATTTCCTGCACCGTGACGGTGGGTCCGAAATTGCATCCGGTGAGGTTGAAGTCCGCAAGAAGCGGGATCAGGTGTCCCATCGCGGAGTCGGAGTGCTGATAGCGGTCGTCCTTCGGATTCGGTGCGGCTTTCCGGAACACGCGGTCCAGCACACGGTAGCCGAACGCCTTGTACATATCGGGCGTCATGAGGTTGGAGTCATCGTCCGCGAACGAGAAGCCGTGGCGGAAATTCTCCGGTGTATGCCCGGATTCAGTGATGAAGAGGTCAATGTACGCCTCTACAACCGACGCGATGGTATCCGCAAAGCGCGTGAACAGCTCCTCGTCGTCATAATAGAGGAACAGGAGATTTTCCGTGCCGTAGACGGAGGTTGCAAGCGTCACCGGTCCGCGGATGTGCGTGAACTGTCCGGGGCGTCTTCCGTAGGTTTCGTAGACTGCCCTGCACTTTTCGTCCCAGTCGGCGGGAAGCACGAATTTCCGGAACGCCTCCTTGTCAGCAACGAGGGCATCCACTTCATCGAGCTTCTTTTTCAGGTCTTCCTCGTCGTTCATGGTACCCTTGAGCCACGTCGTGTTGCCGTCAAACTCGTACCGTCCGCCGAAGATTTCACCGATCTGATTGTATCCGGGAATCCACACTTTCGGAGCTTCCGTCGGCTTGCGTTCGGCGAGTAAGGGACGGCCGACAATCTTCACCGCTTTTTCATTGTAGCGGCAGTTGAGCTCGTAGCGTCTGTCCGGCGGCGTATATCCCCATGGCTGCCCTTCTTCGCCCAGCTCCGCGAATACGCATTCGTCACTCATCCGGATGCCGAGCGCGACCTGCACCGCGTTTTTCGAGAAGCAGTTCTCGGCGTGGGCGGTTTCCTCGTCCTTCCAGAACCGTTCAATATCAAGATTCAGCATGATTCACGCCTTTCTCATTCGATCCACAGCGCAACGGCACCGTGCTTCGGGATCGTGAAGGTGATTTCGTCTTCGGCATTGGTGATTTCACCCGTCCAGAGGTTGGCGACCGTCTTCATGCCGGAGAGTTCCAGATCCGCGAAATCGAGGGTGACGGTGTTGTCTTCCTCGCCCGCGTTGAACAGAGCCGCGTAGGTACCCTGCATCTGTGCATTTGCCGCCGCCCAGAGGATGGTTTCGCTGTCCTTCCGCTTCCTGCGCCATACTTCGTGTGCGTGACGTGCGTTCTTGTGCATGCCGAGGATGGCTTCGTTGGTGAGAATCGACAGCGTGAAGTCGTCAAACTTGGTCATTTCACCGCCGATCATGAGCGGAGAGCGGAAAATCGACCACAGCGTCATCATCGTGTACAGCTCGTCGTCCGTGAAGCGCGTCCAGTTTGCGGGGTCATCGCACTGCCGGATCGCACCGACGGGAAGCATATCCGCATCCGGCCAGTGTCCCGCACCGGTGTGGATGCACCACGTCTTCGCACGGCCGAACATGTCGTAAAGGAGTCGCCAGTCATCCCAGAAGTCGTCAGTGATGCGCCACATGTTCGCGGTATCCTTGTACAGCTCGGATTTTTCCGGCAGAGCAGGTCCGGGAGACAGGCTGAGCACCATGTCGCGTCCGCAGTTTTTGATGCACTGGGACATCAGGCGCAGTTCGGCTTCGCACTGGGGCATCTCACGCGCGATGTCGTCGCATTTGATGAAATCCACGCCCCACTCGGCATAGAGCGCGAAAATGCTGTCATAATACTCTTTGGCACCCTTCGCCCACGGATTGACGCCGTACATATCGGTGTTCCAGAAGCAGATGGAGTTCGTGGATGCCACCTGACGCGCAGTCCGATCCGTGCCGAGGATGGCAGTTCCCTTGTGAGCCGCCTGACGCGGAATGCCGCGCATGATGTGGATGCCGAATTTCAGCCCGAGGGAGTGAACGTAATCCGCCAGCGGCTTGAATCCCGCACCGTTTGCCGCGGACGGGAATCGGTTGACGGCGGGCATGAGACGGGAGTATTCATCCATGCACAGCTCCGTGAAGGGCGAATACTGATGGGATCCCGCGTAGGGTTCGTACCACTGGATGTCGACGACGACGTATTCCCAGCCGTACTGCTTGAGGTTCTTTGCCATGTACTCCGCGTTCTGACGGACGATATCCTCGGTCACGGCGGCACCGTAGCAGTCCCAGGAGTTCCATCCCATCGGAGAGGAGATGATTGCTTTTTTCATGTGTCTTCGTTCCTTTCAATATTATATATATTTTGTTTTATTGAATTGCAGACTCAGTGACTTCATTATACACGATTTCCTTCATAATTGCAAGGCAAAATCCCGTATTCGTGCCGCTCTGACGCAGCTTTGCCGCAGCTTTGCTGCCAAGGAACAATTTTGCAGGAAAACGCGGCGCAACTTGCAGAATTTGATGCATAATCCGACGCAAAACAGGGATTATATCCAAAATCAGGCTAAAAATCACAGCAAATTATACAAACGATTTGTGAATTATTTTGCCTTGACTAATCTTGTCCTTCATGATAAAATAAACCCGTATGCAATAATTAATAAAGAAGAAAAGAAGAAAAAAGAAAGGAATCGTCATGACAATTTTCGACGTTCTGACACTCATCGGCGGTCTCTGCCTGTTCCTCTTCGGCATGAACCTGATGGGTGAATCTCTGGAACGGCGCGCCGGAAGCAAGCTCCGCGATCTGCTGGGCAAGCTCACAACCAACAAAGCAGCCGGATTTCTCACCGGTCTCGGTGTAACCGCCGTCATCCAGTCCTCCTCCGCAACGACCGTCATGGTAGTGGGCTTCGTTAACTCGGGCCTTATGACGCTCTCTCAGGCAATCAATGTCATCATGGGTGCAAACGTAGGTACCACCGTTACCGCGTGGATCCTCTCCCTCGGCGGCATCGAAAGCTCCAGTGTATTTGTTCAGCTCCTGAAACCCACCTCCTTCACTCCCGTTCTCGCTCTCATCGGTACCGTTCTCTACATGTTCGGCAAATCCTCCAAGAGCAAGGACACCGGAACCATCCTTCTCGGCTTCGCAACCCTCATGTTCGGTATGGACACCATGTCCGGCGCCGTTTCCGGTCTGAAGGAAGTTGAAGAATTCAGAAACATCCTGCTTCTGTTCAAGAATCCCATCCTCGGCGTTCTCGCAGGCGCAGTCCTTACCGCAATCATCCAGTCCTCTTCCGCATCCGTCGGTATCCTTCAGGCGCTCTCCTCGACCGGTGCCGTCACGATGCACGCCGCAATCCCGATCATCATGGGTCAGAACATCGGTACCTGCGTGACCGCGCTTCTCTCCTCCATCGGTGCAAACAAGAACGCAAAGCGCGCGTCCCTGGTTCACCTCTCCTTCAACGTAATCGGTACGGTTGTATGGCTGACCGTGTTCTCCATCGTCACCTCACTCGTACACATTCCCCTGCTTGACAATGCCGCAAGCGAAATGAGCATCGCGGTTGCACACTCCACGTTCAACATCCTCTGCACGCTCCTGCTCCTGCCCATGACCAAGCTCCTCGAAAAGCTCGCATACAAGCTCATTCCCGAAGCAAAGGCAGCAGAAGAAAAGTCCGAAATGCTCGACGAACGTCTCTTTGCTACTCCTCACATCGCTCTCGAACGTGCTTCCGAGCTGACCACCGAAATGGCAGAATGCGCATCCTCCGCTCTGAAGGTTGCCATGAACAACTTCACGAAGTGTACTCCCGAAATCGTCTCCTTTGTCAAGGAAGGCGAGGACAAGACCGACCACTACGAAGACATCCTCGGCACCTACCTCGTCAAGCTCAGCGGTCTGCTTTCCGGTGAAGACGACTCCGCCGAAGCAACCAAGCTGCTGCGCGTCATCGGCGACTTCGAGCGAATTTCCGACCACGGTATGGAAATCATCGGCGCCGCTGAAGAGCTGAACGCAAAGAATCTCTCCCTCACCTCCGCTGCGGAAAAGGAACTTACCGTTCTCTTCGACGCCGTTACCGAGGTTGTGGATCTGACCTTCCTCGCGTTCTCCGAAAACAATCTCGAAGCTGCCGCAAAGGTGGAACCTCTGGAACAGGTCGTTGACGGTCCCAAGGAACAGCTGAGACAGAACCACATTGCACGTCTCCAGCACGGCGAATGCACCATCG
>JAFTPW010000152.1:0-4161 GCA_017463075.1 Clostridia bacterium | reverse complement strand
GTCCTCGATGGTTTCAAGGATGTCTTCACCGTCTTCGTCAACGCCGCACTTGAGAATGACGTATTCGTCGCTTTCTTCTTCGCCGTCTTCGTTCACGGGAATGAGAGCCTTGTAAACGGCGCCTTCATGCTCCAGTGTGCCGAGAAGTGCGAAATGCAGTTCGTTGCCTTCTTCGTCGGTGAGTGTATATATTTCGGGATCGTATTCTTCGTTCTGTTCGATTTCCTGCTTCTTATCAGAGAGTCCGTCGTTCTTGTTCATGATTCTCTAACCTTTCGAATTGGTGAATATTTTTTGTTCTTTCGTTTCTTCGTATATATTGTACAGCAAAAACGCGAATTTGTCAATAGCGTTTATTTGGAATTTTCCACTGTACCGGAGGATTGCGCATCATTTCCACCATCTTTGCGGAAATCATAGCGGATCATCGCGGTGATGATGGAGACGGTGACGAAAATTTCATTGCACACGCCGCCGATGTTCATGGAGGAGAGGTGATAGACGAACCACATGGGCGGAGAGGGCAGGGTGAGGCGGCGGATCCACTTGGGGTCGGTCATGTAGTACGCAGCGGTAGTGAAGATGGTGCCGACAGCGGGCAGGATATCGAGCGGGGACTGCCACGTCACGGCGACGCAGACGATTGCGAGGACGGAGAAGAACACCGCCCACAGGGGTGAATCCGCCCATTTACGCCGTCCGCGCTGATAGAACACGAGGGCACGGCAGATTCCGTGGATATTCAGAAGAGCACCCGCCATGGCATCCCGGAGCGCGAGGTTTGTCATGAACAGCACGGACGCGATGATCTGCATGATGAGGATTTTCTTCTGGTCATTGAACTGGTAGCAGATGATGGTAACGCACAACGCGGCGATACCGATGATTTGGGAGAGTGTGTCAAGCATGGTGGTTTTGTCGGCTTTCTTTTGGGATTTTTCTTTGTTGTTTGTTTGGCTTACAGCCGGTTTTGGATGGTTCAAACTGTTCGTTTGGGAAGAAGGTAGAAAAGCTCCGCTTTTCGAATGATTTGTACGCCTGCGCGGCGGGCGCGAGAACGAGGTATTCATCTTCGATGAAACCTAGTCGCCGGGCTCTCGATTCGGCAGACCAGCCACTTTCATCAAAGATGAAAGTGATGCCTGGACCCAAGGCTTCACTTTCGAAGAAAGTGCCCGGGCAGAGGGATTCATGCCCGTGCAGTTGTAGGGTGGCGCGATTTTTCTTTATCGCAAGGGACACTCAGTTTCCTCGATAAACACAGCCTGCGGCGGCGAGATGTAGACGTTTCGGGCACTGGTTTTGGGGATGTGTCACTGGATCCGCCCATAAATCTCACCCTTCGTCGCAAACCGGGATTTACTCACGGCGATGCTCCGGGACGTCACCCTTAACAAGCCTTCCCCGTGCAGGCACGATAAGTCTAAGCCAAATAAACGCAGCCGGGGAAGGGGGACCGCGTGATTTTCCCAAGAAAATCGCGTGGTGGATGAGGCGTGAATCCGCTCACCCTGCGGTATTATTACCGATACAGTTCCTCTGCGAGAGGGCTGTCATCCGCCATGAGCTCCGCGCCGCCGCTTCTTTCGCGGACGAGACGCATGACTGCCGCCATTTTTTCCGTGGAGCAGAGCTGGGCGTGCGCATTGCCGAATTCACCGTCGGTGATGGCGCCATGGTGGCGGAATGCGGGTTCGTACTTCGGGTAGTGCGCGGAGACGTCCTTGATGCCGACGGCGTGGTGGCAGTGGATGGGACGCTCGATGACATCGCCGGATTTCAGGCGGATTTTGGTTGCCTTGAGATCGACGGAAAGGCGGTTCGGGACGTCCATCATTTCCTCAACGGAGTGGAGCGTGGTATTCCGGTTATGTCCGACGCCGAGCAGGAGAACGTACCCCTTGCGGTCGACGAGCTTGCCGTAGCAACTGCGGGGATGTGTGGAGGTATCGACGGTGAACTCGCCCGCGATGAAGGCTTCTGCGGCGATGTCGTCTCCGAACACTGCCATGGAGTGGGTCGGATGGAGGGAACGGTGCGCACGGGGATCGGCAGCCGCAAGCTTCGGGAGAGTACCGATGCAGACGCGGTCGGAATTGACGTCGAGGGTGGGCTCATCGAGGTTATCGAGGAACGCCCAGGTATGTGTGGGGATGCAGAGAAGCCCGCCGTCGGCTGTGAACCATTCGATGAGGGCATCGAGCACGCCCTGTCCGCGGTTCTCAACTTCGCCGATGGCTTTGAGGGAAGAATGCACGAGCACGATGGAATCCCGCGGCGCGTTCATGGCATTCAGCTGTGCGAATAATGTATCTTTGGTAAACATAGAAATCTCCTTCGGATGTGTTTGCTTTATTATGCAATATTTGGCGGGGTTTGTCAACGGGAAAGATGAAAATGCTGTGCATTTTTGAGGGAGAAGGTAGAAAAGCTCCGCTTTTCGAATGATTTTATTACCCCTCGCGGGGGCGCCTAAAGGACTTCCGCGGCCAGTCCTTTAGGGATTTCTGCCGTTCAAGCGTTCCCCTTGAAAATTCCCGCCGCGGGCGCCATACCCGTGCGTTTTTTTGGTGGAGCGATCTTCCTTTATCGCAAGGGACACTTAATCTCCTCGGTAAACTCAGCCTTGCGGCGGCGAGATGAAATCGCATATGGCTCTGACAGTAATATAGTGACACTCCGTTTCCCGGCTAAGCTCAGCCTGCGGCGCGTGAGTTTTGGGGCGGGCGCAGTACAAACCTTGACAAAATACCGCATCCCTGCTATAATATAATGTAGCATACTATCCTCACCGGAGGTAACCCATTCATGAAGAAATTCCGCACCGCGGTACGCGTGATTCTCACGTTCATTCTCACTGCCGCTCTTTGCGCAGGACTGATTCTCACCGCTGTGTCCGCGTCCGTGCGTCTTGCGTTTACTCCCGAAGCTGTCTATGAAACCATGATGAACCTCGATTATGCGGGGATTCAGCTGCCTGACGGGTACGGCGGTTTTGCGACCATTCTCGAATCCGTCAACGAACAGCTCGGGTATTACGGCATGGAGCTTACCAAAGCCGACCTCAACGAGCTCATCCGCATGCTCTCCATTGACGATATCCTCACCGTGTTCGTGCAGGATTTCCGGACGTGGCTCATGGATTACGGCCCCGTGCCCGCGCTCGATCCGTATGAAATGGCGGAGCTTGCCCTGTCCGGCGTCGATCCCGCGATCCTGAGCCTGCTCGGCATGTTTTCCGATCCCGTTGACACCGTCGCGGCGTTTTTGTCCCGTGTGTCCGATATCGCGGATCTCGACTACCGCCTTGAAGCACTGGAGCCCGTCCGCGATCTTCTGTCCGAGGGTACGCTCACACTGGTGTTCTCCCTGTGCCTGACGCTCGCGCTCCTCATTCTCGCCGTCAATAAACTCCGCTTCGGCCCGGCATGTACCGCGTGGTCAGCAGCCGCGGCAGTCTCCGGAGCATCGCTCATGTTCGCACCGACCCTCATGAACGACTGGAAAAACTATATGCTCGCATCCCTCGGCCTGCCGGAGGTCACGTTCAATATCGTCTACCTGCCCCTCATCGAAAGCCTCCGCAGTACCGGTGCAAAAATTGCCCTCGCCGGTCTGACCGTGCTCATCTTCACCATCGTCATCCGCGTCTTCGCATCCATGATCGCGCACGAGAAAGCCCTCGCCGAAAAAATGCGCGCGGAACGCATGAACTCCCACGGATTTTAACGATTTTCGCAGATAGTTTACAATTCCTGCTTGTACAAATTTGATTTTGTGGTATAATAATAAGAGTGAAGAGAGAAGAGTGAAAAGTGAAGAGAAAAGGAAGAAAGCTTCGCTTTCATTGAATTGAAAAAGAGAAAAGTAAAAGAGTTAAAAGTATTTCCGTCAGCCAAAGCCCCGAGCACTCTCATCTCGCCGCCGCAGGCTGAAGGTTTCACTCCTCATCCGTCACGGATTTTCAATCCGCGCCACCTTCCCCGGCTGTGTTCATGCAGTTGAAATTCATAGTCCCTGCACGGGGAAGGCTAGTTAAGGGTGGCGTTCAGGAGCAGCGCCGGAAGCCCCCCGGTTTGCGCCGCAGGCTGAGTTTACCGAGGAAATCAAGTGTTCCTAAAAATAAGATATGTTCGCGTACGTTCAAAACTGCACGTTGTC
>JAFTPW010000151.1:0-5997 GCA_017463075.1 Clostridia bacterium | reverse complement strand
TATAATATATAATACCGATTCAGAAAGGATGAAATCATGCTCACAAAAGCTCTGCTTGAAGAAGTTCTCGCGAAAGCCATGTCGACCGGCGCGGATTTTGCCGAGGTCTTCGCGGAAAACACCCGATCCAACTCGATCTACATGGTCGACGGCAAGGTGGACAGCATCACGGACAACACCATCGCGGGCGTCGGAATCCGTGCGTTCTCCGGCGTGCGGTGCGTCAGTGCGTCCACGATTGATATGACAAGGGAAGGGCTGCTCCGTTGTGCCGCTCAGGTTGCCGACGTCATCGGAGAGACACCCACCGTCCTCGACATTCACCTGACCGGGCGGATTTTCCCCGACATTCACGCCGTAAAGCTCGTTCCCGATACCGTTCAGAAGGCGGCAAAGATCGATATTCTGAAAGCGGGATACTTCGCAGCGAAGAATTACAACGAAGCGATCTCCCAGGTCACGGCAAATCTCCTCGACGTGGATCACAATATCATGATCGCCAACTCCGACGGCCTGTTCACGGAGGACCGGCAGATCCGAACCCGCATGAGCGTCAGTGCCATCGCCAGCCGTGACGGTGAAAATCAGTCCGGCGGATGCGGTCCCGGACGTCGGATGGGTCTGGAGCTGTTCGAACTGTTCACGCCGGAATCCATCGGTCTCGAAGCTGCGCGTCACGCCATGGTCAATCTCAGCGCAGGCTACTGTCCCGCAGGCAAAATGCCCGTTGCGATTGAGAACGGATTCGGCGGCGTCGTCTTCCACGAGGCGTGCGGACATTCCCTCGAAGCCACTTCCGTTGCGAAGAATACCTCGCAGATGGCGGACAAGCTCGGTCAGAAAATCGCCAACGAAAAGGTCACCGCAATCGACGACGGCACCATTCCCAACGGCTGGGGTTCCATCAACATCGACGACGAAGGCACCCCGTCCCAGAGAAAGATTCTCATTGAAAACGGCGTGCTGAAATCCTACATGATCGACAAGCTCAACGGCCGCCGCATGGGTATGCCGGAAAACGGTTCGTCCAGACGCCAGAGCTTCCACCACAATCCTACCTCCCGCATGACCAAAACCTTCATCGCACCCGGCACGGATAAAAACGAGGACATCATTTCCTCCATTGAATACGGTCTGTACGCGGCAAAGATGGGCGGCGGCTCCGTCAATCCCATCAGCGGTGCCTTCAACTTTGCGGTCAGCGAGGGCTACATCATCCGGAACGGCAAAATCTGCGAACCCGTCCGTGCGGCATCCCTCATCGGCACCGGTTCTGAGATTCTGCAGAACATTGACATGGTCGGCACCGATATGGAAACCGGTCAGGGCATGTGCGGCTCCGCATCCGGCTCGATTCCCACGGACGTCGGTCAGCCCCTGATCCGTGTCAGCGAAATCACGGTCGGCGGACGATAACGGAAAGGCGGAAATACAATGGAAAAATTCGATATTCTGAAAAATATTGTGAAGGAATGCTCCGAAAAACAGGGCATCGCCGAATATGAGCTGTATTACTCCGAAGACGCCGGCATCCACGCGGAAACCTTCCGGGATGAAATCAGCGCGTTTTCGTCCAGCGTCGGCGGCAATCTCCTGTACCGGTGCATCGTGAACGGCAGGCTCGGTTACGCAAGCACGCAGTATCTCGACGAAGCTGAGATGGAAAAGCTGGTTGCACGTGCCGTTGAGAACGCTGCCGTCATTGAAAAAGAGGAAGAAGCCATCATCTACGGCGGCGCATCTCCCGAAGAATACCGTCAGGTTCCGAAGCGTGAGTTTGAGCTTCCGACGGCGGCGGTGATCCGCGAAAGAGCCATGGCAAACCGGAATCTCCTGTATGCGTCCGATGAACAGATTGCCGACGGTACCGCATCCGGGGCATATGCCGGCATGAGCCGTACCTACCTGTTCAACTCCAACGGTCTGGATCTGAAGAGCTTCAACGGAAACGCGGGCGAATTCTTCCGTGTCGTTCTGGACAACGGCGAAGAAAAGCAGACCGGCGGCGAATCCCTGCACAACAGCTTCGACCAGCCGGACAGCGACCGTCAGGAAAAGATCGACGAAGCCATCGCGAAGGCAAGAGCAAAATTCGGCGCGGGCAAGGTGAAAACCGGTCAGTACAACGTGGTTTTCCAGAACGATCAGATGAAAGCGATTCTGTCCACGTTCCTCTCCTGCTTCTATGCGGATCGCGTGCAGAAGGGGCTGTCCCTCCTGAAAGGCAAGGTCGGTGAAACCATCGCCGCGGACTGCATCACGATCACGGACGACCCGTTCTGCGAGGACAACACCGTGCAGATTCCGTTCGACGGCGAAGGCGTTCCCACAAAATGCAAGAACGTTGTGGAAAACGGTGTGCTCCAAACCTTCCTCTACAACCTGATGACGGCGAAGAAGGATGGTGTACAGACCACCGGCAACGCATCCCGCGGATCGGCATCCATCGGCACGAGAGTGTTCACGTTCTATATCAACAAGGGCACGATGACCCGTGAGGAACTGCTGAAGAAGGCGGGCGACGGCATCTATGTCACCGGAATGAAGGGATTCCACGCGGGCGCCAATGCGGTGACGGGTGACTTCTCGATCGAGAGCGAAGGCTTCCTGCTGGAAAACGGCGAAATCGGCGCACCTGTGAAATCGTTTACCGTTGCGGGCAATTTCTTCGATCTGCTCAAACAGATTACCGACGTCGATGACGAGCTTGACTTCGGCGGACCCGGCGGCACCAGAATCTGCGCACCCGACGTGCTGGTTCCCGGTATGTCCATCGCGGGCGAATAACGCAAATACAAAACTCCCCATAGCTGTAAAAACGGCGGTGAGGAGTTTTTTCGTTACAGACTCGCCAGGAAATCATCAATCACATCCGAAAGATGGCAAAGCGAAAGTCCGAGCGTATTGCATTGATCGACAAAATCAGCCACAGCGTCACGATCCGCACAGAGATCGGCGGCAGACTGCAAAACCGTACATTCATCGCAGTCGCACACGGCAGCGATACCGTAGCTTTTCCGCGATCCGATCATGCATTCCAGTAAAACATACCGACATTTCATCACCCCATTTCCTCCTTGTATGCAGTTACACCGGGAAAACACCCGCGTGCCCGTTTGGGTTTGCTATATTATAGGACGGATGACGCCGGATGAACAGGAACCACAGTTCTGGTTTTAGGCTTTTTTCAAAAATGCTGCAAAAAACAGATTACACCTCAGCGAACGGTATCTGAATGGATTCACTTGCATCAAAAAATCCTCCCGAAACAACAGGAGGATTTTTTATTTGAAATATCAGTCGCGGAATGAGAACGTGAGTCTGCCGCCGCGGTATTCGAGCCGGTCGTAGAGCCAGAAGAGGAACGCGATCACGATGAACGCCGCAAGCAGAACTGCAAGCCAGACGGCAACTCCGCCGACTCCGAGTTCACCGGCGTCAAGGAAGAAGTAGGGATACACCGTTCCGGAGTAATCTGCCGGAAGAAGCGCGGCGCGGATGAAGATGAAGACGCAGTAGAGCAGCGGGAGCACGGTGCAGAGAAGGCAGTCGTACCATTTCAGCGAACGGTGCCGGTCAAACAGCAGGCAGTCGATCACGAACATGAGCGGGCATCCGATGTGCTTGGTGATGTTGCCGAGATTGTTCCAGCCGGGCTCGAAAATGAAGTCGGCGAGGATAAAATTGTACACAACAAACGTCACGAGAATGACGAGCGTTGAATAGAATTTCAGCTTCACGCATACGGTGTTGTACCCGTACAACTCGCCCTTCATGATGTACTTAGCCGTCGAGACGGTGACCGCGAGCATGACGAAGAAGCATAAAAGATTGGAAAGTGTGGTGTAGTAAACGAGGCATTCGATGCCCGGGTTCTGTCCGGCGTACAGTCCGAAGCTCTCGAGGATGCCGAGGAAGCTGAAGGTCAGAAACGCAGTCCGGAAAATCAGCTGTGCGACTCTGTTGTTAATCATGGCTGTCTCCTGTTCTGGATGAATATGGTTGGGATCATGTCACCGGATCAGTATAGCACAAAATCATTGCCTTGTCAACAATTTCCCGGCGCCGAAATCCGCACGGAACGAAATCGATAGCCGGGTAGGCAGATCCAATCAAAAAACGCCCTTGCTGTAATCCCGGCAGGGGCGTTTCTGTATCCGGATGAGAGAGGGAAATCAGGAAATTTTCGAGCGGGCCAGCCAGCGTCCGCTGATAAGACGCCATAGAAACAGCGCGGTGCGGAAAATCCAGTCGGCAGTCATGGCATACCATACGCCCATCAGACCCAGTCCCATGCCGGGAAGTGTGAAGAGTCCGAAGACGGAGACCGTTTCCAGCGCGAGGAAGTACGCCGCCGCCACGCGGAAGAACCACATGGAGAAAATCGCGGTGACCATGGTAAACATGACGTCGTTTGCGGCGCGGAATGCCGGCGGGAGACAGAATGCTGCGGGCCAGAGGATGACGGAAACCGCACTGTGGTAGATCAGGAGAACGCGCGAGAGATCGGTGGATTCCGGCGTCAGTCCGAACAGTCCGAGCAGGGGCGTGGAAAAGAGGCAGAGGAGCAGATCGGTCGCGGCGATCATGAGGTAACTGCCGCCGAGGAGAACCCGGACGTAATGCTTCGCCTGTTCCTTTTCCTTCGCGCCGACGCACCGTCCGACAACGGCAACCATCGTGCTCTGAACCGATCCGCCGACGGTGTACTGGAAATTCGCGAGGGAGAGCGTGGCGGCATTTGCGGCGATGGCGACGGTACCGAGGGAGGAAACGAGACTTGTGGTCATCAGCCGTCCGAGCTGGAACATGCTGTTCTCAATCCCGTTGGGGACGCCGATGCCGAGGATATCCTTGATGACCGCAAAATCGGGCTTGTAGTGCAGGATTTTCTCGATGTGGATGAAGCGCTTTTTGTCGTGGGCAAGCCACAGCAGGATGGACGCGCCGATGATGCGGGAGAACAGAGTTGCCAGTGCCGCACCCGCCGCTCCGAGATCGAGACCGTAAATGAGGAGCGCGTTGCCGCAGATGTTGAGCACATTCATGAACAGCGAGGTTTTCAGCGTCGTGATGCTGTCACCTTCGGCACGGAATGCGGCGGATATACTGTTTTCAATCGCCAGCATCGGGAAGGAGAGGGCAACGATGGTGAAATAGGAGAGCGCATTGCGCATCACGCTTTCTTCCACATCCCCGAACAGGAGCCGGAGCAGGGGAACGCGGAAAACGAGAACCGATACGGTGATGACGGACGCGCAGATGGCGGATGCATAAATGAGCTGTTTTGCGGCATTGCAGGCGTGATTCCGGTCGCCGCGTCCCATTGCCTGTGCCAGAACGACCGAGCCGCCGGCAGTGAGCGCGCCGAACAGGGTAATGAGCACCGTGTCGAGCGATCCGACGAGGGAAACGCCGGCAAAAGCGTCCTCACCTTTGTTGGAAACCATCATGGAGTCCGCCATGCCGATGAAGACCGACAGAATCCCCTGCATGGCGAGCGGTATGAGAATCCGGATCAGATCCCGGCGTGAAAACAGCATCGGATTTTGTTTTTCCATTTTGTCCTTCTCCTGTGTTGTGTGATCGGAGGTAAAATGCGGTTCATAACAATTATATACCGCTTTCGGAAAAAATCAAGGGATTCGCGGAAAATACAGGCGGAATGGGATCAAATTTCCATTACGAGGGTTAATCCATTGACACTTTCATGCGATTCGGCTATAATAAAATCGTATAAAAATATACTGATGCTTCTGTGCTGTCACGCCGGAAGTATCGGAAAGGTGATATTATGAAAAAGCGAATCACAGCATTGCTTCTTGCACTGATTCTGTCAGCCAACATGACGGGCGGAATCTTCGCGGAAGAAACTGCTACGGAGGAAGGAACGGCAGCGGAAGAAACCGGTGATGTTGAAGCCGATGTTACCCAGCCTTCCATTGAATCCGAAGAAGTAGCCGCCGAGGCTGTCAAGCTCAGCAGTGTCGACAACGC
>JAFTPW010000150.1:0-4091 GCA_017463075.1 Clostridia bacterium | reverse complement strand
GCCGCAAACCAGCGCAGGATCATGATGACCGCAGTACCGATGAGCATCGCGGGTATGCGTCCGACGGGTTCCCACAGCACGAGGCAGATGATGCTTCCCACAATGCAGGGACTTGCGTAAAAGTGCTTGACGAAGATGTACGGCGGGTTCTGCGTCATGATATCACGGCACACGCCTCCTCCGACACCGGTAATCACGCCGACGAAAATCAGGAGGAACCAGTCGTCCTTTGCCGTATTGCCGACCTCAAAGCCCGTGGATACGCCGACCATGGTGTAGATCGCCAGACCGACGGTGTCCAGCCAGAACATGACCTTATCGATGATTCTGCCGGAGAACGCCTGATGACCCGTGTGCTTCTTCGCGCGGCGGTATTCGTGGAAGAACGTCACGAGGGCAAAACCGGCGGCAAGCAGTGCGTATGCGGGATAGTGGAAGCTCTTCGGCGGATGAATGCCGAGCACGCAGTCCCGGATGATACCGCCGCCGACCGCTGTTGTTGCCGCAACGATCATCACCCCGAAGGGGTCCATCTGCTTTTTGATTGCAATCAGAGCACCCGAGACCCCGAAGGAGCCGATGCTCACCAATTCCAGAATAAAAACGAATAAATCGAATCTGTCCATTTCACACCCGAACGTAAGTATTGTTCGACTTAATTATATATCATTTCCGCCGTTTCGTCAAGAGCGAAAATACACGCGTGGGTTATAGGAAAATACGTAAATCATAATTTTCCATACAAATGAAAATGGCACTCAACCCGAAGATTGAATGCCGTCTTTTCAAGCTAATACCCGGATTCGAACCGGGGACCTCATCCTTACCAAGGATGTGCTCTACCAACTGAGCCATATTAGCATTGAAGCCTTTGTCGGAGTTTCCTGCCGACGGTTATAGATTATACCAGATCGTCTCCCGTTTGTCAAGAGGGTTTTGAAAAATTGCTGAAATATTTTCGCCGGCAGGTCTGCACTATTCCACTCCCCTGACCGTTCTCATGTCAGCAAGCCTAACATGCAGCCCTGTCATTCAGAGGGCGAAAATCATTTGCAGTCACAGCCATACATCGCGCCCGAAGAATCTGTGCACGTCCTATATGGATCGGCGTATGTCCGTGGTTGTTGTGATTATTCGGCAGAAGGTCACTCACGAACGCCGTTAACGTAAAGCCTGCGCAAACAGAACGTCTGCAAACTGTTTGTTATAACAAAGTGAGTACCTTTCACCTGAATAGCAGAGAATTCCACGGACATGACGCTATCTGTATGGGATATGCACAGATTCATCGGGCAGTGTGTATGGCGTAACATACTGTGAAACAGTATGTGTTTCGTGCCATACACGGCCCTCTGAATGACATGATTGCTCGTTGGGCAGGCTGGCTTATGATATGCGGAATACGTTCGAAATGGATTTCCGTTAACAGCGAGTTATGTCGGCAGCAGATGATGCTCCGCCGCCGCTCTTGCGCTGTTCTCTTTTTTCTCACATGTCCGCTGCATCCAGACCCGTATTCGCACGGAATTGCAGCTGGTACAGCTCGGCGTAGATGCCGTTCTTTTCGATGAGGTCTTCATGCCGTCCCTGCTCGACGATGCGTCCGCCGGAGATGACCGCGATTTCGTCCGCGTTCTTGATCGTGGAGAGACGGTGCGCAACGACGAGGGTGGTTCTGCCGCGGCACAGCTCGTCCAGGGACTGCTGGATCAGGATTTCCGTCGTGTTGTCGAGCGCCGACGTCGCTTCGTCGAGGATGAGGATCGGCGGATTCTTCAGGAATACCCGCGCAATCGAGAGACGCTGCTTCTGACCGCCGGAGAGACGCACGCCGCGTTCCCCGATCTCGGTCGCGTAGCCGTTCTCGAGCGTCATGATCCAGTCGTGGATGTTCGCACGCTTTGCCGCTTCGATGACCTCTTCCTCGGTGGCGTCAAGGCGTCCGTAGAGGATGTTGTCGCGGATGGATGCGTTGAAGAGGTAGATATCCTGCTGCACGATGCCGATGTTGCGGCGCAGGGATTCCATGGTCACACCGCGGATTTCCCTGCCGTCGATGTAAATCTCGCCATGCTGGAGCTTGTAGAAGTTCGGGATCAGGTGACAGATCGTGGTTTTGCCGCCGCCGGACGGTCCGACGAGTGCGAAGGTCTTTCCCTTCTGAATATCGAGGGACACATCGGTCAGAACGTCGACGATCTCGGTCATGGTGCCGTCTTCCTTCTCGGTCGGGTCGTATGCGAAGGTGACGTTTTTCAGCTCAATATGCCCTTCTACTTCACCGATATCGCAGGCACCCGGCAGGTCGGTTTCCGGAACCTCGTCCATGATCTCGAGGAAGCGTTCAAAGCCCGTGACGCCGTTCTGGTACTGCTCCATGAAGTTGATGAGCGTCATGACGGGCGAGATGAACATGCCGACGGAGACGACAAACGCGGAGTAGTCACCGAAGCCGATCCGTCCGCTGTACAGGAACAGGCCTCCCGCGATGAGGACGATGACGTTGAACACATCGGTGATGAATGCCGTGCCGGAGTGGAACTGACCCATCGCACGGTACGCATCGGAGCGCGCAGACACGAAGGATTCGTTGCCCTCCTCAAACTTCACGGCTTCGCGTTCCGCGTTCGTGAAAGCCTTGGTGACGCGGATGCCGCTGATGGAGGACTCCAGAGACGCGTTGATCTGCGCCACGGACTGACGGCTTCTCGTGAATGCCTCGCGCATCTTCTTTCTCAGCACCGCCGCGATGAGCACAAGGAACGGCACCGCCACGAAGATGATGAGCGTGAGCCAGATGTCGATCGTGGAGAGATAGAGGAACGAGGTGATGATGGCAATGGAGGAAATGATGAGGTTCTCCGGTCCGTGATGCGCAAGCTCGGAGATATCCATGAGGTCGTTGGTCATACGGGACATGATCTTGCCCGTTTCGTGGTTGTCGTAGAAGGAATACGGCAGTTTTTCCAGATGCCGGAACATGTCACTGCGAATCTCTGCCTGCATCCGTACGCCCATGACGTGACCGATGTACTGAATGAAGAAATTCAGGAGCATCTTCACCAGATACAGCCCGAGCAGAAGCATCCCGAAGCCGATGATGAGGCGGTACTGCTTGTTTGGGATGAAGTCATTGAGCATGTTCCGCGTGACGATGGGGTACACAATCCCGATCAGGGACACGCACAGCGACGCCAGCATATCGAGGACGAAGATCTTCATATGCGGCTTGTAATAGGCGAGGAATCGTTTGAGCATGATGTTCTCCCGTGTGATTGATTTGGTTACGGATATGATAGCACGATTTTTAAATTTTGTCAATGCGGTTGTAGGAATTCGTCGTCAATAGCCGTAACCGAAGCCGCTGTTCTCGTAATCCGGAATCGGTGCGAACATGCCGGAACCCGATGTATTCTTTCTTCTGCCCTTCTGCGGTACACAGCTTCCCGTACCGGAATAAGACTGCGGAGCCGGCGGCGGTGTATAGGGTATATTATTATTTCTATTATTATATCTATTATTAGGGTCTGATTTCTTCAACGTATCCGGTGCAGATTCTTCAACGTATGAGGTAGAAGTTTCTGCACAGGATGTTGAAGTTTCTCTACTGTCGGATTCAGGAAATTTAACGTAGATAATATTGGCGGCATGTGCTCCGCGGCGATGGATTTCGACCAGCTTTTTCTCTTCCAGCTCATGAATGGAATTAATCACGGTGTGGCGTTTCCGTTTGGCATCGGCGGCAAGATGCTCAATGGGATACACGATATACACCCGTCCGTATTCATCCACCTGCCGGTTCACAGTGGACAGATTGAACCGCCGGATGAGAAAGCCGTAGATAATCAGCGTCGTCATGGACAGTCCCAGATCAAGGGCACATACGGGAATGGTGATATAGGGCGGCAGTTTGAGATAATTGTTCAATATTCGTTCCCCTTTCAAGAACATTTGTTCTGTCCGTATTATACCACATCCCGCGGATTTTGTCAAGTCCTTGCAATCCCGTACCGGATGTAGTATAATAGAGGAAAAGAAACCCACCAAAGGAGGACGACACATGCGAAAAATGCTGCTCGGAATCTGGCTTG
>JAFTPW010000149.1:0-15345 GCA_017463075.1 Clostridia bacterium | reverse complement strand
TTTGTCTGCTATATTATTCAGTTATGTCATCCAACAACATCCAGAATCTCAAGCCAGTATTCCCCGGGAGTGAGATTGTAGATATGTTCCTCCACATTACGGAATCTGTCCCCAGGTTCAAGGGCAGGAGTTGTTGCTGTTCCGGAATCAATCACATATCCATCTTTGTCATACAGTTTCCAACCAATACTGCAGTACTTGCTGACATATCCGTCTGGCTCAAAGTCTGTACGTTCACCGGTAAAATACAGGTACAATTCAACGTCACCATAGGATTCTTCACAGCTGTATGTAACATCGGTAACTACAGTCAGCAGATAATCTCTGTAATCTTCATCAGAAATCGAAATAGGACATTCAGGAAGATGCAGAACACAACCTTCTGCCAGATCGATTGTAGGAAGATCACCACTCAGTGTAAGAGCATATTCATCGAAACTGAAATATTCTTCGTTATGTACCGTAAAGTAGATGGTTCCGTATTCTGTTGTTCCGGGGGTAATCCAATCAACGGGAATTTTTACTGAAGCGGCTAACCACGACTTACCGAATCGATTGCTCCATGTACTGTAGTTTTCAGTATAAACGAATTCCATGCCGTCATATACGATTTCGCCATTGTCATTTTCGATTCGAACATCGACAACTGCAGGTGCTTTAAGATAGTTTTCGTTATAATCCTGCAAAGAGAACAACAGAATGAAACACTTTTCAGCCTCTTCATACTGTACACTTCTTTCGGAAATCCAATAAACTGATGAAGCGATTTGTTTTTCCGTTTCAGTCATTAACAGTACAGATGCGTCAAATGATATACCGTTATATGTCCAGTAATCCATCCACCCAACAGTCAACTGTCCCGGAACATCACTCACATGAAAGGCTCGTTGTCTTCCGCCATCCGCATAAAGCATCTGATAATTTGTCCAGTCTTCGATAATAGAAACAATCCTATCCTTACTATCCCATCCAACCTCACAGTCCAACGCTTCACTGATTGCTCTTACAGGAACCAACGTACGGTTGTCGATAATTTGAGCAGGAACATCTAAGGAAGTTGCCGCTCCATCGATATAGTAATATTTTTCTCCAATCGTCATCGTTATAGTGCGCCACCCCGTGTCTGCTGTGACAGTTCGGGTCTGTGCATCCCATTCAACTGTTGCTCCAAAAGCTTCAAAAATCGCTCTCATCGGTACCATCGTTCTGTTGTTGATAATCTGCGGCGGTACATCGAACTGAATGTACTCACCGTCGATAAGCACAACAATGTCATCCGCAGCAGTTACACCCATAGTCAGTGCACAACACAGGATTGCACCCAGCAGAACCAACGTCATCTTTTTCATAATGTCCTCTATTAATTGAATTGATATATAGAAATTTTGGCTATATATAGCCTTATTGTATCATATATAGCCCATTTTGTCAAGCGCACATGTCTATAATTATCCTGTAACTTCCAATACAGGAGCGTATTATGGACACATATACCGCAGTAAAAAACAGGCTTATGATGCTGTGTGAAGAACGTCACATGGCGATTCACAAGCTGGCAATGGAATCGGCTGTACCGCCCTCGACAATCAAGAACATTCTGTATGGCAAGAGTGTAAATCCGGGAATTGTCACGATAAAGATGCTGTGCGACGGTCTGGGAATTACACTGGCGGAGTTTTTTGATACAGAAGAATTCCGCACACTGGAACAGGAAATCCGATGAAAAATTAAGGGGAAGATTCCGGCTGTTATAAACATCCCTGAAATCTCCCCCTGTTTCACTCACCCTTCTTTCATCCCGCACATGCAGTCGCCGCAGATGACATTCACCAACCTCGTCGCCCGGACAATCATCCCGCATTCCGGACAGACATACCGCCGTGAACCCGGCTTTGTCTTAACCACCGCAGTCCCGGCTGAACCTCCACTGACTTTCCCCACCACCGGAACCATCATCGGCAAATCATTCCGGCACAGCTGAATCTCCTGAATATTATGATTCAAAATCCATTCAAGCAGTTCATCCGCAGGCTCCGTCCGGCTGTAACCGTATTTCTCCGTTTTCGTCACGGTCAGCCCATGGGTTTCGGCAATCTCCTTGAACAGCCGGTTGTGATACGTCCCGCCGCGGGAGCAGTCCTGCACATTCAGCACCACGTCATTGTACTGATGGCACATTTCATGCAGAAGCGTTGCCAGTACATTCTCAATCGGTCTGTCCAGTGTACCTGCGCCGATGTTCAGTTCCCGGTAGCCCTCACCCTTGACACTCCATGCATCATACAGGGTGTAATGTCCGTATGCCCGCGCCGTTGACTGCACCGTGATGACCGGGCGTTCCAGTGAATCGTCGAAAAAATCATGGTTCAGCTTGTCATACAGTTTCTCCAGATACATCGCCAAGCGGCTGTATTTTGAAATTTCCTTCATTATCATGTCCTCTCTTTCAGTTTCATCGGAAAGCATTGACAAACCGGGAGGGCTGTGGTATCGTATATCTGCACACGCCCTCTGCGGCTTGTGATGGCTCTTACATAGTCACTTGGGTCGGTGGAGTATGTAAGGGCTTTTCCTTTTTTACGAAATGCTGAAGCGGCGGGAAGTGGTCTGCTTGGTGAAAGCCTTGTAGAGTTCGTCGTACTTCTTCTTGAATGCTGTGCTGTCGAAGCGGTTGGTGAGCGTGGTTGTCCATCTGACGATGTGAGTACCTGCCTTGAGTTCTTCCACGCCCTGTTCAAGCATTTCGGCTTTGATGCTGTCGCGCATGGCTTCGGCTTCCTGTTCGGCTTCGCGGATGAGTTCTTCAAGGTGCTTCAGCTCCTCGATGGTGTGAATGAGTTCGTTTACTGACATGGTATGTCCTTTCCTGTGCGGATTTGTTCGGGTGTCCGCTCCCTGTGATGGCTTTATTATAGCACAGGAAAATGCGGATAAAAAAATCCGGGAATTTCAGCATAACCGGGGGTGCTTAAAACGGTGAAGTGGGAAAGGTTGCGTGGGAATACAGGATAGGTGGGCGGATGTTGGACTGAGTGGAAAAGTTCAGGTAGTATAAAATAAAAAATACCATCGGTTAAACCGACAGTATTTGTGTTTACATCATAGCGTATTCAGTTTTTCATGCAGCATCTCCACCCCATCCTTGGACAGCGCAAGGTAATACTTCTCCGTCACTTTTGAGTTGCCATGCCCCATCTGTTTGCACAGGATATGCAACGGTGTGTTCATCTCCGCAAGCCGGGTTCCGTAGGTATGTCGGAGAAAATGGTACTTGAAGCCTATCCCCAGCTTACTCTGAATGCTGCGGGAATGATACTTCATCGAATTCAGCGTCTGCAGTTTGCCGTTTGAGAGGGAATTCACCATTTCACAGGACGAAATGAGCGTGCCGTCGAGGTCGGTAATCATCGTCTGATTCTGCACTCTCTGCTGTGCAAGAACCTCCTTATCTAGCTCCATCTGCTCTTTCTGCTGTTTAAGATACTCGTACAGGGTGTCGTTCATATACACCGTACGGTAAGCGTTCTTCGTTTTGAGGGAGACGAGCCTGATGACTCCTTCCTGATACTGCATCTGCCGCTCAACATGAATACAGCGGTTCTCAAAATCAATGTCCGTCCACTTCAGACCGTAGCATTCGTTGATGCGGAGTCCGCAGTATCGTCCGATCCTGTAGGCAGTTTCGGCGTTCGTGCCTGTGAAGTATTCGTCCAGTTGTGACATTTCCGCACGGTCGAATACAACAACATCGTCTTCTTCATCAACCTTCTGGCGCGGCATATGAATTCGTACATCCTTGTTCACGCACAGCTTGTTGTAGGTGTCCATGTCCAGATAGTTGCGCGAGTATGCCTGTCCGAAGATGAGGTAGAACATTTTCAGAAAACTTTCCACATAACGGTATGCACGTTCTTCAGTGTAATACAGTGCTTCCAGATAGTCGTTGATTTCCGCTACACTGATATCATCCACATATCGTGTGCCGAATCTCGGTTCGATGTGATTCTTCCATAAGCTGTCCTGCTTGCGAATGGTGGAATATGCCTTGCCGGTTCTTCCGTGTTCGCAGTATTCAGTGTAGACCTCTGCCAGTCTCATCCGTCTTCTGCTTTTCACAGACGGTGCAGATTGTTCGGAAGTCATTGCCGCTGTTCTTGCCCGTACTGCCGCTTTTTCGGTTTTGAACGCTTTTCCGTTGTCATCGGTGGTGCGCTTGACATCCTTGCGTTTACCGTTGATTGTGACCGTGTAACGGTATCCGAAACAGCCGTTGTCGAGCTGGTAGATACCTGTGCTGAGAGTGGATTTCATGGGAATTTTTCCTCCTGATGCGGAAACCACAGTGGAAGATTCCGTAAAATTCAGACGCCCCAACACCCGGATGCGGAAGGCGTTCTCCACACAGAAAAGTGCAGAAAATAGCTTAATTTAAACCATATTCAGCCGAAAACAAGCGTTTTATTTTGCAGAATATTCACACCACAACCTCGACGCAATCCACGACACCGTTCACGAAATGGCAAAGGACGAAGCAAGACACGGCAGAGCATTCAAGGGTCTGCTGGAAAGATACTTCGGCTGATCTTCATCTCAAAACCGCATAAATCCATAGAGGGAGCAGAAAACTGTTCCCTCTTTTGTTTTGTATTGTAAAAATGCCTTTCGCACTTCCGCTCATTTTCCCGGCGGATCCAGACGCACGATTGTACCGCAGCGATGGCACAGGATCATGCCGTCCTTTTTCTGAAGTGCCGCGATCCGGGGATCGTATGCCGCGCCGCAGTGAGGACATCTCCGTGCATTGCGATACGCAGAATACCCCAGCGCCGCGAGGAAGAGGACGATCCCGCCAATCACCAGCACAATACCGATCCCGCGGAGTCCGCCGCGCAGAATCAGCCCGAGCGCAGTCATGCCGAGTGCCGCCGCATAGAGAATCCGGTATTTCTTCATAGGATCTCTCCTTTCTCTCATTCAACCGGGCGCGGGTTGTTCGGCAGGGGCTTTCCGGTTTTGTCCCGGTTGATCGGCACGGCTTTCAGACGGAACATGATGCTTCGGCACGGGCACGGGAGAATCATTTCGTATTTCTCCGGGCATCCGCGGTAGGTGAAATCCCCGCCGCACCGGATCACTTCGCACCACGTGTACACCTCCGACATCACTCTGGGACACATTCCCGCGGGGCATTCGTAAGTAAACGCAAAGCTGTCGCCCTTCTCGAATCCGAGTCGACAGTTCGCCGCCTTTCCGTCAATCGCGGTCAGCTCGAATTTCCAGTCCTCAACCACCCATTTCTTCATATCCGGCACCTCCGTGATGTGAATTTTCGTTCCTATCTTATACTGCCCTTATTATAGCACACCGCGTACGGCATTGCAATCACACCGCGCAAAGTCCGATCATGTTGATGTGAAGATTCTCCCACTCCGCGCCGTAGAGATTCATGTTGTACAGCACACTTACATCCTCACGAAAATACCCGCTCAGCCTCGTGCATATCGAGTCCCATGCCGCGATGTCAACCAGCGGTCCCGCCTGAACCATAATCAGCACAAACTCGGTTTCTCTGTATTCCTCCTCCGACGGACTCAGCGCGGACAGATCCGCCGACTTTTTCTCTGTCATATCGGCAGTCCGTGTGAACACCACGCGGTATTCAGGCTTCGGAAAATCATCGGCTGAAAGTCCGGAGAACATAAACAGCCCTTCCACGGTGTCAAAGCAGAACTGCATTTCATCGGGTTCTGCATAAATTGAACGCGTCAGATCCCCGCACCGCACGACAATGCGGTTTTCAGCGTCATCCCGCTCCACGACGGTTTTCTCCTGCGTCGGCTGTTTCCAGCGTTCCAGCTCCTCAAGACGCTCATCACACGCCGCAATCGCCTCCTGAAGCTCCGCTTTTTTCAGCCGCACCATTTCGGGAACATCCACTTCCCCGGAATGGGACATGAGCCTGCGGATTTCCGAGAGCGTGAAGCCCATCCTCTTGTACTCCTCGATGAGCCGGTACTTGTGCAGCTGACGGTCGGTGTAGTAGCGGTATCCGTTTTCCGGATCGGTGTAGTCCGGACAGAAAATCCCCATTTTGTCATAAAACCGCAGCGTTTTCGCAGTTGTTCCGCACATCTGTGCCATTTCCTGTATAGTATGCATATTCGCACCTCCTTTGTTTTGTGATACCAGTATATCATTTCCCATTGGGGCAAAGTCAAGGGGATTTCTATATTTTTTCGTCAGTTTTTCGGATTCAACCGGCAGGGGAAAAATTCTCTCATCCGGCGTTATTGCAATGGCGTGCAAACTATGGTAAACTGGATGCACAAGGTTCATGAGCTTTGAATTTTTCGAAAAGAGGAATAACCAATGAGCAAACTCGGAGACAAAATCCGCTCGCTCCGCCGGGGACGCGGGATTTCGCAGGAAGTTCTCGCCGGTTCTCTCGGGCTGAGCTTTCAGGCGGTATCCAAATGGGAAAACGGCGACACCATGCCCGATGTTGCGATGATTCCCGCAATTGCGTCGTTCTTCGGCGTATCCACGGACGAACTGTTCGACTACAACTGCATGGAAATCGAGCGCGAAGTGGAAAAAATCGCTCACGCCGCGTACCGGTTCCGGCACAGTGATCCCGCAAAATCCGAAGAAATCCTCCGGGACGGTCTGAAAAGCTATCCCGGGAACGAGGTCCTTCTGAACAACCTGCTCTACACGATGACGGCACCCGAGCGCGCGGATGAGATGATTCCCCTGTGCCGTGCCCTGATTGAGAGTGCCAGGGAAGACGCGGTGCGGTATGACGCCTGCCGGATTCTCGCGGAGGTTTACAGCGGTCAGGGGGAATACGCCATGGTTCGGGAAACGCTTGCGAAAATCCCGGAAATCTACTTCACAAAGCTTCAGATGGACGCGCTTCTTCTGCCGGGGGATGAAAAATTAGAGCCCGCCGTGAAGCAGTCGGGGATTTCGCTCGAGCATCTTCTCGACATGCTGGACGTTCTCGCGGAATACTACGACGCCCGCGGCGAGCACGAAAAAGCCCGCATCAAACGGACGACGGCACGGGATGTGCTTCACGCCTTTGACACGGACTTTCCGGAAACTCCGGGGATGATTCCGGTGAGCATCGCCTACGCGGACCGTCTTGCGGAGCTGGAAAAGGCACTCGCCGACGCTTGATTACCGCTCGCCGTTCGCTTCAAATCCCGCGCCGCCGCCGTAGTTGAGCCAGTAGTCACCGCCGTCCTCATACGCTCGGAACACGGTCTCCATCAGATGCGGCTCGGCTTCCAGAATCGCCGTCAGCTCACGGACCGCATCCGCGTAACGGGGATCGGCATACCGGTTTTCGAACTCGTGCGGGTCTTCGTTCAGGTCGTACAGTTCATAATACATCTTCCCGCGCAGATTCGGGCGGTTGAGTTCCAGCTTGATTCCGTCCTTCAGCACCGCCGCACGGTTGTCGCATTCGCTGATGATGTACTGCCGTCCGCCGCGTTTCACCTGCTCGTCAAGGGTCACGCCGTCCGCCTGATCCGGAACCGGTGCACCCGCGTATGCAAGCACGGTCGGAAACAGCTCGAGCGAGGAGACGCATTCCGAAATACGCCGTCCATCCCGCTGACCCGGACGCTGTACAATGAGCGGAATCCGCAGAACATCCTCAAACAGCGAGCCGTTCTTGCCCCAGAGGGAGTGGCTGCCCATCATCTCGCCGTGGTCGGTTGTGAAAATAACGAGGAGATCGTCCCCGAACTTCGCCCTTGCCGATGTGAGAATCTTCCCGATCCATTCATCGATCAGCGCAATGTTGCCGAGGTATCTCTGCCGCCACTCGGTCCAGTATTCCTCGGTGTAATGCTTCTGCGCGCCGTCCTTGACGTGACCGCTGCCTTCCGTCGTTCCGGGACCGTGGTAGCCCCTGACGTGGTATTTGGATTCGTCGTCCCATTCCCCGTCACGGAAGATGCGTTCGCCCATTTTCGTCACGTCGATCCGGTCAGTGTACTCCTTCGGCGTGTCGATCGGGTAGTGCGGCCCGGAGAAGCTGACCCAGATGAAGTTCGGCTCTCCGGCATCCCGGCTTTCGATATCCTCAAGAGCACGCTGACCGACCCATGCGTCCGGATGCATCGCGTTCTCAAACGGAAAATCGTAGTACCCGTGATTGTCACGGTTCTCGTGCGCCTCATAGCGGATTTTCCGCAGCATGCCGCGCTTCGCGAGATCCTTCGCGTAATCGTCGTAGTACCAGAGGGAGTTGTTTTTGTCATCCTGCAAGGAGAGTTTGTCCATCCCGAGCGCGCGGTAGTAGTGGATGAAATGCTCGTATTCGAGGGTCATGTCCCCTCTCGTTGCGGGATACGGCACGGGGATGAAGTGGCATTTGCCGTGGAGCGCGGTGCGGTAGCCCTGTTTTTTCAGCTCCGTGAAGAGATTCGGAAACTGCATGGACAGGGATGCGCCGAAAATATTGCTGATGGAGCCGGAGTGATGCGGGTACATCCCGGTCATGAAGGAGCACCGCGCGGGCAGACACACCGGACTGACGGTATAAGCCGTATCGTAAACGTCGGCGTTTTCCGCGAGCGCATCGAGATACGGCGTCGTCCCGGTCCGTGCACCGTAGCAGGTGAGCGTCTTCAGATGCTGTTCGTCGGTTGTGATAAAGAGAATGTGGGGCATGGATACCTCCCGATTCGATTTGATCTTATGAAACAGTATAGCACAGGGATCCGGAAATGTAAAGCGTCAGGCGTCGGCTTCTTCCAGACGTTCCAGCAGACTGCCGAGCGAACGCTGCCAGATTTTCTCGGAAGAGCGCATCTTTGACGCGATGTCCTTCGTCTGGATATTTTTATAGAAGAATCCCATCAAGCCGCCCACGGAGTCACCCCAGTAGAAGCAGAAGTCCGCCGTAATGCTGTCGTGGATGAGGTCAATCATCTGTGCAGTCGTTTCATCGCGGCTGTACTTGTCCTTGAGTGCGACGTCGTAATACACCGGAATCACCATCTGGCTTGTCATGGAGCACATCGCTTCCAGTGTGGATGCCACTGCGGGAATGCGTTCTTCCGGAAGTGTTGTGGGAACCCCGTAAATCGGCACGCCGTCGTACTGATTCACGCGGTAATTCTCCTGTGCCGCATCGTATTTGGGCAGAGGAATGATGTAAAAATCGGATTCCATACTGCGGATGCCGTCCTCTTCGGTGAAGTGGAACTGCCGGGGACAGAACAGCACGCGGTCTTCCGAGAACATTTTCACACACTGCGTGATGTACGCTTCGTTGCCGAGCATCAGACCGTATTCTGTTTCATAGAACATGGTATGCAGTTTGCTGTACACATCCACTGTGTGTTCGTTGTTGAGCGCAACATAGTATTCACCGCTGTCATCAATACCGGTGTATTGAACATTTGCCGCAAAAATCATGCCGTTGAGCACATTTCCCTGCTGCATAATCACGCCGTAGGAGTCGCCGGCATCGCGTCTGGTGTCACCGTTATTATCCGTGTAGGTTCCTTCCGCGTACTGATGGAGGGTATCCAGTGTCCAGCCGCCCTCAAGAACGATATCAGAGATGTTTTCGCCGTTATAATAGTTATTCCATACCGAGGAGTTGACGAACATGGCGTAAATGTAGGAAATAAAGCTGTGCGTCATATCTCCTGCAAGCCAGTAGAGATTGTCGCGGTAGTTGATATTGCTGATATACAGTTCGCTCCAGTATGGCTGGGAAATGTCGATGTAATCTCCGAAGCCGTAATCGTTCAGATTGAGCACGGAGCCTTCGGATGCCAGCTTGACATTGAAGCGCGTATGACCGCAGAGGATATCGTAGTCATCGGATCCCGCGGTAATGGACTGCCCCGCAACCGAATTGAACGCGTCATATCCGACCTGCTCCGCCAGAACAATATCCACATTCAGACGTTCTTCCAGTGCATGATTCCGACGCCAGTACGCGCCTTTCACCACTTCACCGGTGTCATCTTCCTCGGAAAGCTCCACGGAGATCGTTTCCAGAGCCGTAAGAAAACGCATCTCGATTCCGTTGTAGTCCGATTTTTCGGGCAGGTTATCCAGATACAGCTTTTCAGTTTCTTCCGCGCCGGATTCCGTCTGAACATCAGAATGATCCGCAGCAGTTCCGCCGTTCTCACCCGACTGAGCACACGCACAGAATGTAAGCATCACACTCATCAGAAATGCACAGATCCGCTTCAACTGAATTTTCTTCATCATATCGTCTTTCCTCCGATAATTCCGATCATATTCGATGATCCAATTATATCACACCTCAGCCTCTGAAACAAGCACACCGGCTCAAAACAGTCATAACAAGAATTTATAACCGTCATACAGATCCTATAATAACAAAAAAGCCCCGTACGGGACGTTTGGTGAACAAAATTAAAGTGACCCTTGACTGCGTCTTTCTTCACAAACTCAGCCAAGGGTCACTTATGATTCTTGATATCTAACATCTTATGTATTCCTCTCTTTCTTAATCTGTCTGCCGCAAATTTAAATCCGAATTCGGTCTTTTTTCTCGCATGAGAATCATATCAGCCTTCGGATGCGGGAGACGAACTGTCACCGGATATCTGAGTCGGGAAGCTTCATTCTACTTACTCTTCTTGTTGTTTACCCTTAGCAGAGATCCTGTACTTTACTGGTACATTGGCGTGTCCTCTCTTTCTTCTGTGACTACATTATATCACAACTTTCCCGCCAATGCAATTGATAATTCATCTAAAGTTTACAACAACATTTTGTGCACCACTCCAAAGTTCAGAAAATGTTTACAATTCTCTTTACAAATCCCCGGGAAATGTGGTATAATAATATTGTTGCGGGTCTCTGCCCGTTTTTTCGTTTTCTGTCAAAAATACGCGGATTCCCATGGATTGTCACGGGGATCCGCGTTGTTTTTTACATGTTTTTCATATGCTCATCCGTGAGCGTAACGGAATGGGGACATTTTGCCAGCTCCGGCAGAACCGCATTCAAGCGCCGGACAACTTCCAGATACCGCGGATGATTCCGGATCGGGTTCAGCCAGCTTGCCCGGATGTGATCCTGCGGCAGGAACATATCCGTCAGCATTCCATGCATGTTCAGCGGAATGGTATGATCCACATAGCTGCGCGGCCAGTACCGACCGGGGTGTTTCCAGATCGTGCCCGTGCGGATGCAGAGGATTGTACCGTCCCGATCGACCATCGGTGCGCGGAATCCTTTGATCTCCGTCAGCTCAGGGGATCGTACCGGAACCTCTTCCCCATCCCGCGGACGGCCGTTTTCCTTATAGTACGCCGCATCATGCGGGAAGACCATCGCCTGCTCAATCAAGCCTGCCCAGTCCTCCAGCACCGTCAGCGCGAGATCACAGTCCCCTGTCGCTGCCAGCTGAGCCGCATATGCCAGTCCGAGCGTCACATACACCGGCCAGAACAGATCAAGGTCGCCGTCGCCCGACAGAGGATGCATTTCGTCCGGGGTAATACCGCAAAAACCGTGGAGTACCTTCAGCCTTGTTTCCGATGCGCGGCGCTTTGCCATGGGCTCTCCCGGCTCCAGTCCGCGCTCACAGCTCCACGGATCGTTCACATCCACGGGAGTGTGGCAGAGGAATACGGGTTCCCGCATCGCATATCCGAACAGGTCGTGCACCTTCTTTTCTTCGATGAGATGCCGCAGGATATCGGTCTCGCCCCGGAGCTGTGCCCGTCTGAGAAAAAGCCCCAGCTCCGTCAGGTCGCAGTTGTCCTGCACGGTGTATTTTTGCCATGTCTCCTTACATTCCTTGTCATCCAGAACGCAGAAAAGCTGCTGTGTCATATAAGTTTTGGTACCGCGCTGTTTTCCCTCTTCCAGATAGGTGTCCATGAGGAGGCGGTATTCCTTCATGATCCCTTCATGTTCCGCAAACGCCTTCCCGGGTCGGAGCGCTCCCGTCAGGCAGTGGTAAAGATGACACCATTCCTCAAGATATTCGTGCCGGATCATGCGCAGAAGCTCTTCCATCCGCACCGCATCCTTCCGGCAGACAGCGTCGTTCAGCATATTGCCGAGCTCCTGCGTGTTCAGCTTCTTTTCCGGCTCGCCGCATCCGAAGAGGTCGTCCGTTGTGCATCCGAACAGGCGCGCCATCACGGGCATAAATTCCATGTCCGGGTACGTCGTTCCGTTTTCCCATCGGCTCACCGACTGTCCGCTCACGCCGAGCCGGTCCGCAAGCATCTCCTGCGTCAGTCCGATTTTCTTCCGGTAATTCCGGATGTTTTCACCGAGATTCAGTTTCATGTGTCCTCCTTCTTTATTTTCTTTCTCTCAGACCCGTCTGTACCATCCGAGATTTGCCCGAATCCGTTCGTTCAGTGCGAGAAACCGCGGATGATTCCGGATCGGGTCAAACCATTTTCCGTCGAAGTCCTCACGCGGCGTATGGCGGTCACGCAGAAAATCTTCCAGATCAAGCCGCACATCCTCCGAGAACATGAGCAGTCCGTCATCGGAATACACCCTGATTATGAACTCAATCGGATATTCGGCCCGTGTTCCCTGCGCAGTCCACGGGAAACGCGGAACCCGGTACGCCGTCAGGTGCTCCAGCTCCGGCACGCGGCACGGTACAGTCGGACAGTCACAGTCATCCCTGCGTTCCTGATGCAGCGCTTTCATGAGCTCCGCCGGCATATCCGAGATTTTCTCAATCAGCGTACAGCAGTCCTCAAGCACCGTCGCGCAAGTTCATCTTCACCCACCGCCGCAAGCTGAGCCGCATAGGGGAATCCGATTTCCAGCCGCGTGCCCGTGAAGAGATCCGCCTCGCCGTCACCGGAGATGGGATGTGCTTCGTCCGGCGTCATGCCGCAGTATGCGTGAAGAGCATGCAGTTTCCGCTCGCTCAGATCGCGCCAGCATGCCGGATCTCCCGCTTCTTTTGCAATCTTGTGCATCACGGTCGGATCGTACAGGAATGCCGTCAGATTTTTCAGACGCTTGATGGAACGCAGTTTGGTGCACCGGTCAGAATCGGCAAGACCTTCCGCGCGCGCCATTCTCAGAGCCACATTGCTCATGTCCCAGTACGGGTTGTCCGCGTATTTCCGGATCATTTTTTCCGCTTCGTCCTCGTCCACGATCTTGATCCACGTATGCAGGATCGGTTCGCGCATGCCCGGGAATTTTCCGTTGTCGAGCATTTCGCGGAACAGGAGCTGTATCTCCTTCATAAATTCCTCGTTTTTGCAGACCGGCGTCTGATTTGTGAGCGTGAGAAGCGGCACCACGATCCGCAGAAATTCATCCGGGCATTCACACCGCACCGTCCGCATCACATCAATGGCGGTATCCGCGTCCACGGGATTGCTAAACATCGCCTTCCGCATTGCCTCTTCGAGTTCGTCACCCGACGGCGGTGTGTTTTCTTCCGCGCATCCGAGCAGAGCATCCGTCGTGCATCCGAACAGCCGCGCCATGATTGGCAGATAGTCGATGTCCGGGTACGTCGTTCCGTTTTCCCATCGGCTCACCGACTGTCCGCTCACGCCGAGCCGGTCGGCAAGCTGATCCTGCGTCAGGCTGATTTTCTTCCGGTAATTCCGTATGTTTTTGCCGAGATTACAATTCATATCCTGCCTCCTGTATTGTATTTGATCTTTGTAATTCAATTATATCAAATCCGCAGTACAATTACAAGGGCAGTGCACGCAAGGAGGATTTCTCAGTTTCTGAGGATTTTCAAGGCATTGCCTTAACGGTTCACCTCGTCCATGTCCGGATGGCGCGCATGCGTTCCGCAAGTTTCACATACCGCCCGTCCTCCCGGATTGCATCCAGCCAGCTCGTGCGGAAATCGTCCCGCGGCGGCAGTGCATCGGTCAGCATCCGGTAATGGTTTCCCATCATGACCGCACCGCAGACGGTATCGGCAGAAACGTCATCCGATTTCGCATGGATCAGCACCGTCTCAAGGCGGAGTTCCTTCGTCGTCGGGATTGCCGCTGCGCTCCGGTATGCCCGGATATGCGTCAGCTCCGGAGATGTACACCGCACCGAGGGACAGTCATCGGGCCAGAACCCCGTATTGAACATCTCCACACCGTCCGGGAAATCCGCCGCCTGTTCACAGAGGGAAACGCAGTCCTCAAGCACCGTCAGCGCAAGCTCCGTCTGCCCCGTTCCCGCAAGCTGTGCCGCATAGGAAAATCCGATTTCCAGCCGCTGACCCGCCCAGAGATCGAGCAGACCGTCTCCCGACACGGGGTGGGCGTCGTCCGGGGTCATGCCGCTGAAAAGATGGATCATACCGAGCTTTCTCCGGCTCAGTTCGCAGAGATGTGCGGGATCCGACGGCGGGAGAGCATCCTCCATTTCGCGGTAACGTCCCTCTCTCCAAAGCTCCCGGTCGCCGACGAACACATAGTATTGGCTGAAAAACTCCCGCAGACGGGTTACTTTTGCGATTTCCTGTAAAATCCGCAGGCTGTCGGAATCCCACCGCATATTCGCACGGTACGCCAGAAGATTCACCCGGCTCCTGTCCGCGCTCTCCGGCATCTCGCAGGTATCCAGAAGTCCCGGCAGGTGCTCTTCGTCTTCCAGTGCGATCAGGATCCGCAGCATTCCCGTTTTCTCATAATCATGCTCAGCCCGCGCCATGCCATCCTTTGTCAGGGCACGCAGTTCCTCCATGAACATCTGCGACTGACCGAACACCTCCATCCGGGCGGGAGTGAGCAGATGATACAGGAACCGGTATTCCGAGAGGTATTCGTACCGGAGCATGCGCAGGAATCCGGTCAGCTCCGGGATGTCCTCCCGTCCGACAAGATCCATCATTTTTTCGCGCAGTTCCTTCTTCGTCAGCTTCTTTGCCGGTTCCGCGACGCCGAGCAGTTCATCCACGGTGCATCCGAAAATCCCCGCCATCGTCACGATCAGCTCAATATCCGGCATGCTCGTCCCGTTTTCCCAACGGCTCACGGACTGGAACGACACGCCAAGCCGCTCCGCAAGCTGCTCCTGCGTCCAGTCGAGGTTTCTGCGGTGCATACGTATATTTTCGTTCAGGTTCAGTTTCATGTTGTCTCCTCACTTTCCATAGGGATTGTGCCTATTCATCCGCTCCGCCGCAGTCCGGAACCGCGGGTCTTCCCGGATCGCGTCAAAGGCATCGTCGTTCATCTCACCGCCGCAGGTCCACAGCTGGAACATGCCGCATCCGGTGTAGTCATACGGGCGGGACGCATCCTCCGGCACCGTCGCAATCTCCGTCATGATGATTCTGCCATCCTCTTCCTTCAGATCCCGCTTCATGAGCGGCAGAGG
>JAFTPW010000018.1:0-6488 GCA_017463075.1 Clostridia bacterium | reverse complement strand
GATTTTCTCCGTCACGCAACAGAATGTTCATATATTTGATATATAATAGAACCGACAAAATTTACCCGAAAGGGATTCCATCGTGAAAAATTTCAAGAAAACCATTGCTCTGACGCTTGCCGCTCTCACTCTCGGTCTGACAGGATGTGCGGCAGGAACCCCGGTCATGACATTCCGGGACGAAACCATCACCGAAAACGAGTATCAGTTCTATCTCGCTACCTATAAATCCAATTTCCGCTCCATGTATTCGGATTTTCAGGACACCGACACGTTCTATTCCTCCGTTCTCACCGAAGACGGCATGACGGCGGGCGAATATCTCAACGACGCGGTGCGGCATAACGTGCAGATGTCCCTGATCTGCGACGGTTTGTTTGAAGAGTACGGTCTCAGGCTGTCCGATTCCGTCATCGATACCGTGGACGAGTACATCGCCGATTTTGTCACCGAATACGCCGGCGGAAGCAAAACTGCGTTCAATCAGGCGCTCTCCCAGTACGGGATCAACAAAAACATGCTCCGCGAAATTTATCTCCGGGACGAGCGTGCATCCGCGGTGTTTGCGCATCTGTTCGCAGATGGCGGCGAGATGGCTCTGAGTGATGCGGACCGCGCGGAATATCTCAATGAAAACTACGTCCGTGTGCGTCATATCTACGTCAATGACAAGTACACCTACGCCTACGACGAGGAAGGATACCCGATCTACACCGAATCCGGCACGCACAAGATGACCGCCCTGACCGATGAAGAAGCGGCGGCAAAGGCGGAACTGATCGAAGCGATCGACGATTCCCTCGCACAGGGCGGCGATTTTGACGAAGTTTATGCGGCGATGAGTGAGGATCAGTACTACAAAAACGGCTACTACCTCACGCAGAACACAGCGGACTTCATCACCGAAGTGGTCGATGCGGCGTTCTCGCTGGAAATCGGTGATTACACGAAGGTTGAATCCGACTACGGCACCCATTACGTCATGCGGATGGAAATGGACGAGAGCCCGTGGGATGACGACGCCAACGCCGATTTCTTCACCGACTACGACACTGTCGTTGCGGATGCGTGCTTCACGGAATTTGTGGAGTCGCACCTGAGCGAAGTCGTGCTGAACGAAGAAATCCTCGGGCAGTATCAGATTGAGGATTCCCCGATCAATTCCCGATTCTGAACCGCAGTCCTTCTTTCTTATTTATAATTTATTCTTTCATCTTTATTCTTTCAGCCGCTTGCGGCGCATGGGAGGTGCACATGATTTTTTCACCTGTATCATTACCCCATATCACCCTGCCCGGACGGATGGTGCGCTCTGCGACGGAATTCTTCTGCGCGGACGAAAACGGGCACATCCCGCAGTTCGAGCTGGACGCATACGAAAAGCTCGCAAAGCAGCCGCTCGGCATGATTATCACCGCGCACACTTGTGTCTCACCGGAAGGACGGAGCAACAAGCGGCAGAACGCGGCGTGGTCGGACGAGTATCTTGACGAATGCACCGTGCTTGCGAAAACTGCGAAATCCGGCGGCGTACCCGTCATCATGCAGCTCGGTCACGGCGGGATGAAGGCGGAAGGGAACAACGGCGGTTTGCCCGTGTACACACCCGACAGCATGACGACGGATGAAATCCGCGGTGTCATCCGGGCATTCGGTCGTGCGGCAAAGCTGGCAAAGGACGCCGGATTTGACGGTATGATGCTTCACGGGGCTCACATGTACCTTCTGTCCCAGTGCTTCTATCCCGAATACAACCACCGCACCGACGCATACGGCGGATCTGCCGAAAACCGGTTCCGCATCGTACGGGAAGCCGCGCTGGAAGTGAAGAAAACCTGCGGCGATGATTTCCCGGTGTTCCTCAAAATCAACGGCGATGACCGGAACAACACGGAAGACTACCACCGCGATCTGGTGACGGCTCTTAGAGTCGCACAGGAATGCGGCATCGAGGCGGCGGAAATCTCCGGATGGTCGTCGGCAAGAGCGGGAAATCCCGACAGCCCGTATTTCATCGGCAACGTGCGCCGGCTCGCCGATGAGGTGGAAATCCCCCTGATCGAGGTGGGCGGCATCCGTACCCGACAGCAGATGCTCGATGTGCTTGATGCGGGTGCGTGTGCGTTCTCCGTCAGCCGTCCCTTGATCTGCGACCCGGATTTCCCGACGAAGCTGAAAAACGGCGCCGCGGACGAATCCATGTGTACCGGCTGCTGCAAATGCTTCTGTACGATGGATCTGACGAAGAAGCACCGCTGCGCACAGTTCGAATGATACAATGAAACCCCATGGAAAGGGGAGATTGCATGAACAGAACCATACAGATCCTGCACAGCGTCTTTGTCATCAAAAAGGCATACGACGCGATGTGGGATGAAATTCAGGAAAAATACAGCCTCACCCGCGCGGAGATTGACGTAATCGCGTTCCTCGTGAACAATCCCGACTGCGATACGGCGAGCTCGATTGTGGAATTCCGGAAAATCGCCAAGAGCCACGTCTCGAAAGCGGTGGAATCCCTCATGGAGCGCGGCTGGATCACCCGGGCACAGGATCAGAAGGACCGTCGGTGCATCCATCTGAAGCTCACGGACGAAGCAGAATCCGCGGCGCATGAAATTCTCGCCCGTCAGCGGGAGTTTTCCGGCGCAATCCGCGAGGGCATCACGGAGGAAGAGCTTGCCGTGTACGCGCAGATGATTGAGAAAATCACCGAAAACGCCCGGAAAATGACGGAGGAATCCTGAAAAAACGAAAAAACAAAATGCAGAGCTGATTCTTTTGCGTCAGTTCTGCATTTTTTGTGTTTATCTTGCCGTAATCAGCACGCCGCCGTTCTTCGGGAAGGTGACTTTGTACTTTCCGTCACAGTTTTCCACGGGGAGCAGACCGTTTCCGCCGATTGCGGTGATTTTTCTGCCGCAGCAGCGGAAGGTGACGGTGACATCCCCGGGATTCTGATCGTAAGGATCTCCTGCGGATGCGATCATGAGTGCGCGGGAGTCATCACTGCGGGATACCATCTCGCCGATTACGACGGGATCGTCCGCGGTGACGGCTGTAAATACGCCCGTACTAAGTGCGGAAGAGGATTCCTGACCGACGCCGCTCATCCAGTCCGTGCCGTCAAAGCTGACGAAATGGGTGGAGGTCCGGCGGTATTTCATGTATTCCTCACCGATCGTGTGCAGCTCGGCATTCACGGTCTTCAGCTTGTCGTACTGCTCGGTCTTTTCGCCGTTTTCATCGAGCACCTGATTGTGCCACCATCCCGCCGTGTAGCATGCCCATGTGATGTTCTCAGCCCCGAACGCCATCGCGGTGTATGCCTGGAAGCGGAGTCCGTTTTCCGTGATCCACTTGTGCGCGCGGTTGGAGTTGACCTGAAGCACGATCCACATGCTCCGACCGGTTCTGAGGCAGGCATCGGCAACGATACGGAGGTTTTCGTACGCTTTCGGGACGTTGATTGCGTAGAGGTAGAAGTCGTAGCACAGGTAGTCCGCCGGAACGCACTGACAGTACCGCTCGATGTGCTCGGCATACGTCGGAGTTCCGAGCTGATTCACGGTCTGCGATGCGCTGTTTTCGGCAACGGACGCGTAGTTCGGGTAGAGATTCAGATACGGGAACTGCTTCGGGAACAGGGTATTCACGCGGTCGTAAACCCTGCCGTAGTGCGGGAAATCGAGTGCGGACGGCTCGTCGCCAATATCAATGCCCCAGACGGCGGGATGATCGGTGAACGCCGCGGCGCATTCGTCGTACTTTGCGAGCGGATTGACCTCAGCCATCGTGCCTGCATTGTGACCGTCACCGCCCCACCAGCCGGGAACAACTCCCGTGACGATCGCTCCGACGCCGTATTTTGCGAAGAGATCGAGCGTCGGCTTGTCGTCATTGAGACAGATGACAAAATCCACGCCGCATTCACGAAGCTCCTTCACATGCCGCTCGGTCCGTGCGTATTCTCTGAGATGATAAACGCCGATATTGAGCCGGCTTCTGTCCATACGTGTGTTCATGGTGTACTCCTTTGCTGTGTTTTATCATATTTTCTGTCCGGCAGAGACGTCACGGATGACGGTTTCCGCGGCACTTTGCAGGGACATGTTTTCGGTAAATATGGTTTCGGGAATGATGCCGATCAGATCCTTTTCACGCCACCAGCGGCGCATCTGTTCTTCACCGAAATCATTGCGGTTTGGTTTGGTCATATGCCTGCGCAGGGTTTCTTCAAAGGAAAGATCATAATAGTACGCGAAGATTCTGCTGCCGTATTCCTCGAGCGCGGTCTGAAACAGCGGAAGATAGTCGCAGACGGGCAGAATTCCTTCCAGAACGGTGACTTGCGCGTGACGGCGTCCGTATTACAGAAGCTCCGTCATCAGCGGCAGAGATTGACCGACGCCTTCCTTGCCCCATGTGTGCAGAATCTCCATCCGGACCATATCGTGGGACAGCCGCATGGTGCCCTGACCGAAATGCTCCTGCAATACTTTGGAAAGGGTGGTTTTCCCGCTGCCGGAATTGCCCCGCAGAATAATCAGTGTGTGCATGCTCTTCTCCTTTGCAGATTCTGGTAATTCCAGTATAGCAGAAACTCCCGCCGAATGCAAGGGCAGCCGAAAAAAACAGCACCCTCCGGGTGACGGAAGATGCTGTAAGTGCGGGAATTATTCAGCGGTGAGCTCGTCGAGGGCCTGCATTTCCTCAATGAACTTTTTCAGACCCTTGTTTGCCATCTTGGAGATCTTCTTCAGATCGGATGCGACCTTGCCGGAGTCCTCCATGCCGCGGATGGTGGATGCGGTCTGACCCCAGTTGAAGATGGAGCCGAGGTCGAAGCTGCGGGACGCGAGAATCAGCTCGATCATGGGCTGGGATTCCTGGTCACGCACGGACTTGCCCATGAGGGTCTTGTCGTAGTATGCGGGAGTCAGGGTGTACGCAGAGAAGCCTGCCATCGCTTCCAGAATATCGCCGACGCGTGCGGAATCGATGGTGGTGATCGGGATGGAGTATGCGGTCATGTTTTCCGGGCTGTATGTGGAGTGGTATTCTTCCTGCGCTTCGTTTTCCTTGGGTGCGGGAATGATACCGAAGTCGGTTTCGCTGTCACGGAAGGATGTGATGTTAATCATGCCCGCAAAGTAGAACAGACCGCCGCCGTTCTTGAAGTGGTTTTCGCGGGAGAGTCCGGGATACAGACCCATGTTGCAGCATTCGGAATACTGAACGTCGAGGATGTTCGCGAGTGCGGTGATGTTGGCTTCGTTGTCGTAAACGTAGTAGGGCATGCCGTCTTCGCCGCGTTCGGTGAGCTTGTATCCGAAGCAGATGTACAGACCGTAGGTGTTGTAAGCCTCGGACATGAAGCCGTACTGGTCAGCGTCGGTCCATTCGCCGTCACCGTTGAGGTCAGCGGTAGCTGCGGTTGCCATTTCTTCCAGCTTGTCGAGCGTCCACTTGCCTTCTTCCACGAGGGTGTAGGGATTTTCGAGGGAATAGTCCTTGATGATATCCTTGTTGAACATCATGCACCAGGTACCTTAGTTGTCCATTATGGAAATATCACCCGTCATCATGAAGGTCTTGCCCGCAACGGACATGCCTTCGATGAGCTCCTGGTCCCACCATGTGTTGCCGGAGATAACCTCGGGAATGGTGTTGTAGTCGCAGAGGTAGTTGGAAACAACCACGCCCGCGAGAACACTCAGACCGTCGGTGACAACGTCGTAGTCGTCGGTCTGTGCGGCAACGGAGGTCTTGAGAGTGCCGACGGGAGAGCTTGCCTGCGTTTCGACAACCTTAACGTTCAGGTGGGTTTCAAGCAGGTTGTTTCTTTCGAACACGGCGTCGTTGATGGATTCACCGGTCATTTCTTCCACGTAAACGTCCTCGGTGCCCCAGTGTCCGGGAGAACGGTCGAGTACACGGAAGCTGTATCCGTCGTAGTTGCGGTCAGCGTAGAGATCGATCACGGACTGAAGGGTGCCTTCCTCCGATTCGGTTTCCGCTGCGGTTTCTTCGCCGTCCCCTGCGGAAGTTCCGGCAGTTTCGGCGGCATTGGGGGTATTCGCGTCGGTATCATCGGTATTTTCGCTTTCCGCACAGGATACGGAGCTGAGAAGCATCAGCATTGCGAGAACACCGGCAAGGATTTTCTTGTGCATAACTGTACCTCCGGTATGAATTGCAAAGATATTGTCCGTTAACAAATGCGTACCTTGGCTGCAATGCGCAGACGGCGGGATCTGCATGTCAGACGGACATAATAATACGACTGAATTATAGCATTTTCTGAATGCAATGTCAATAGAAGGGCGGCAATAAAGGTACACGTTGGTTTACATTCATGACAGTTCAACAAAACCGCACCGGTATGCGCAAACAATTCTGCACAATCAACAGATGCATCCCGGATCAAAAAGAAGACCGCCTCGGCTGTGAGACGATCTTCTTTTTTTGCTTATGAAAACGGAATT
>JAFTPW010000148.1:0-3372 GCA_017463075.1 Clostridia bacterium | reverse complement strand
GGATACTCTTGTGGACTATGTACATTCCTACCCTGCTATTCCTACGAATCCTCCGACTTCCGGTCAGATCGGTGCAGGACTCTTCTGGGAAGTTACCGAAGACGGTACTCTCTGCGTCTACGGCTCCGGCACTACCCTGGATTACGATACGAACTCCTGCGCACCGTGGGCACCTCTGGCGGATCAGATCAATGCAATCCATGTTGAGCCCTCCGCAGACGGCGAGATCGTCATCGGCAGATTCGCATTCCAGAATCTCGGCGATGTGAACGCGATCACCCTCGGCGAAGGCGTCAGCAAGATCTTCCCCTACGCATTCGCGGAAGTGAATCTCGTCGAAGGTACTCTGACCATTCCTGCTTCTGCGGACGTTCTGGAAGCGGCATTCACGTGTGCCGGCATCAACAGCTATGCTGTGGCTGAAAACGCGGCTGACCTCGTGACCGACGGCATGGCGCTCTACCGCATCGAGTATGATGAAAACGACAAGCAGACCGCAAAGATTCTCATCGACATGGCGAACAATGTTACCGCGTACATGCTTCCCGACGATCTGACTGCCATCGGCGACGGCGCGTTTGACAGATGCACCGGACTGACCAGCATCATCATCCCGAAGAACGTGAACCACATCGGTAACAGCGTCTTTGACGGATGCATAAACCTTGAGCAGGTCATCTTCAAGGGTGACTACAACGCAAATCTGTTCGCAGAAGACCAGTTTGCAAGCGGTCTGACAGACGAAAACGGTGAGCAGATCTGGTTGGATGTTTACTACAACAGTAATGCGAAAGACTGGGTACGTGACAAGCTCGAAAACTGTAATGCACATGTGTATGTTTGGGCAGGTGACGTAGACCGTAACCTCGAAGTGAATGCAGATGACCTTCAGCTCATGATCGACTATTACACAGGCAAGCTCGATCAGGCAGAATGGGATGCGCTTGACACTGTCGCGGCGAATGTCTATAATGATTCCCAGCTCAGCCGAGCAGACGTCATGATGCTCAACCGCTATCTCGCAGGATGGGATCTCAGCGAATATGCGCAGGATGGCTTGTTCAACACCATGATTGTTTTCGCAGAATAACCCCATAACCCCAAAAGGACGGTATTCCCACACCCGGGACATACCGTCCTTTTTTCGCGCAAAAAAACGGCACGCCGGAGCATACCGTTTTGCATATTCAGTTGAGATCCCGTTTCGACCGGCTCAGCAATGCGGTACAGCGGGCACCGGGAGTCAGCGCGCCGTCCTTCACGAAGCCTTCCTCACGCCATGCAAGCTCATCGACGAGAATCCGTTCCAGCTCCGCGATCCGTGCGGTGTATGCGTCGTCTTCGATGGCGTTGTGCGTCTCGTCCGGGTCGGCGGCAAGATCGAAGTACATGCGCCGGTCACTGCCGGAGAACCACACGAATTTGTCGTGATCCGTGACGATCCACTGGCACGATTCGCCGTCGTAGAGGTGTTCGCCGTGGATGTACTCCCGGTCGCCGGAGAGCAGATTGTGCCCGTCAACGGTTCCGGGGATTTCCACGCCGCACAGCGCAAGAATCGTCGGCATCACATCCCGCAGTTCCGCGAGTTTTTCGCTCACATCCGAGCTCTTTCCGGTGAATCCCGCGTTTTTCAGAAGCTCACGCGATGCCGAGAGAATCAGCGGAACATGCGCACTTCCTTCAAACGGCAGGCTCTTGCGGAACAGCCCGTGGTCGCACAGCATCTCGCCGTGATCGGAGACGAAAACAAGCACCGTATTCGACGCGTCCAGCCCATGCGAGAACATGGCGTCATACAGCCTGCCGATTTCGTAGTCGATCTGCGTCATGGCGGCGTAATAACCGATCTGCGCCTGAGTCTGAAGCTCGGGATCGGACGGCCCGGTTTCGCTGTCGAAAATGTGACCCTCGCGCTCGAGCCGCACTATGTCGTCCCAGTCACCGGACTTCGGCGGCGTGAGATTCTTTCCGCGGTACATTGCCCAGAACGGCTCCGGTGCATCGAACGGCGGATGCGGACGGACGTAGGACAGCGTCAGGAAAAACGGCTTGTCCCGGTCGCGTCGGCGCAGGAAATCCAGTCCGCGGTCGGTCACCCAGCGCGTCGGATGGTATTTTTCCTCGTAAATCCACGGACGGCCGACCCACGAATTGCACTCCACGCCGGTTTCGGTCGGGTCAGCATCCGCGCCGAGCTGTGTTTTCAGCCAGTACTGGTAGTCGTCGGCGATTTTCTGATTCTCGTAGTACGGCGTGTCGTGGCGGCGGTAGTAGTGGAGGAATCCGTCATGCAGATCGATTGAGTGATAGCCGACGCTGTTCCGGAGCGGATGCACGTGGAGCTTGCCGGCGCAGTGGCACTGGTAACCCGCATCCGAGAGGGCAGAAGCCAGCGTGTTCGGGTAATCCCAGCGGACGCCGTCACGGTAGCCGACACGCCGGTGATTTTCCTGCGACATTCCGGTGTACAGCGCAGCACGGGCGGGAATGCAGGTCGGCGTCGCAGAGTAGCACCGCTCAAACCGGAGTCCGCGGGATGCCATGGTGTCGAGGTACGGCGTTTTCACATCGGGATGCCCGGCGATTCCCAGACAGTCCCCGCGCCACTGATCGGCAATGATGAGGATGACGTTCGGGTGGTTCATGATTCCTCCGTTATTCTTCGCCGAATTCCCACGGATCGAGGATGTCGTAGGCGTCGGCGAGTGCTTCTTCTTTGGTCGGATAGGACATGGAGTATTTGTTCCGCAGGACGGTTTTGTAGTGTCCCTTTTTGAATTTGTCCTCGAGCAGCGTGATGATCTCGCCCTTGTATTTCAGGTATTCGTGACCGTTCCGGCTCCGTTTGAGCGGCATTCTGAGGAAGGTTTCGCGTCTTGCCTGCCGGTTTTTGAACGCATTTTCACGTTCGCGCGCCGCATCGGGATTGCCTTCCATCCGACCCGCACACACGCATCCCGCGCCGATTGTGCGGTAGTAGTCCGGGTGCTGCATGACGTGGACGTAGCGGATGATCTGATGTCCGCACATGCGGCAGGTTCCGACGGGCTCGCCGAGGTCGATGATGTTCACGCAGACCCAGCCTTCGTGGGGAACATCGTCCCGTTTCCAGAGGTTTTCCTCACCGTCCTCTGCCTTAGCCCACGGCGCGTTGCGGTATCGCTTCGGCATCTCGCCGGGCTGTTTTTCGGGGATTTCGGCGGATTCCTTCGGCTGGGGAATTTCAATCTCCATCGGGATGGTCTCCGGCTGTTTCGGCTTGGCAGTCTGCACAGGAGTTTCCGCGGATTTTGTCGCTTTTGCCGGAATTTCCGGTATTTCGTCCGAAAGAACAGGCTCCGGTTCGGGAATATCGTCCATGGCTGTGTC
>JAFTPW010000017.1:0-11521 GCA_017463075.1 Clostridia bacterium | reverse complement strand
TACTACGTCCCGATGACGGAAGGGGAGGCAACCGAATTCAAGGTTCCGAGAAACTCCGTTTATGAGGTTTCCGGCAACAATGTCGACGGCTATATCATCACCGTCGCGCTCGATGAAACAAACTGACACGCTCCCGTCAAACCGGAATCATAAAAATTACTTTCACAATTCAACTATGTTCAACTAACATTTCGCGCGTTGTCATAAAACCATCACATTCGGGCGGTATAATAAACGCGTAAAGAAAACAGGGCGTATGATCGTCCGGAAAGGTATGAGTTATGAAAGATTACGATATGAACAACGGATTTGACAATATGAACCGTAACGACAGAGCATCCGAAAACAACGAAGCGGCAGAAAACAACAATGTGAATGAAGTGCCGGCTGAAAACGCCGAGAGCCGCGAGAATGCACAGAACAATGACACAATCCATGCGGTAAATGACGCACCGGCAAATGCACCGATGAACCAGAGTGCGCCGCAGAATCCCGGGAACACCGCGTACAATCCCTATTTTCAGGGATACGGTCAGCAGAATCCCCGGCAGGAACCCGCACAGCCCGATTATCAGGCACAGGCACATCAGCGGGAGTACCCGTATCAGCCGATGAACAATCCGCAGAATCCGCAGACGAACCGTCAGAATCCCTATCAGCAGCAGTACACCGGCTACAATGCGTACGCTCCGCAGAATCAGCAGCCGCACTCCCAGCAGTATTCCCAGGGTCAGATTTCCTATGCCCCGACTGCGGAAAAGAAAAAGAAGCAGAAGAAATCCGCGTCCACCGGCGTCGTTGCCGTCATCTACGCAGCGGCTGTGGTGCTCTCAGGGCTTTCCGGCTTCGGCGGCGCAATGCTGGCTAACCGCATCTCCGACAAGGGAAATGCAGCCAACGTGAGCGAATCCGCGGGAAACAGCACCGTATCCGATCAGGGCGGCGTCGATGAACCCGTTGTGATCTACCGCAGTGTGGACGAAGTGGAAACCACCACCAGCACGGACGGCGAAAACCTCACATACAGTCAGGTTGCGGCAATCGTCAAGAATTCCGTGGTCGAAATTGTCACCGAATTCAACGTGCAGAGCGGCTGGTATCAGTACGTTACACAGGGCGCCGGTTCCGGTGTGATTATCTCCACCGACGGCTATATCATCACCAATACCCACGTCATCACCGACGAATCCACGGGTGTTCCCTCCGATCAGATCACGGTTCGCCTTGCTGACGGCACGGAATATCCCGCAAAGACCATCGGCTACGACGCGGACTCCGATATTTCCATCATCAAGATCGAAGCGACCGGTCTGACTGCGGCTCAGTGCGGCGACAGTGACAAGCTGTCCGTCGGTGAAGAGCTCGTCATCGTCGGCAATCCGCTCGGTGAGCTCGGCGGCACCGTCACCAATGGCATCGTCAGCGCGACCGAACGTGAAATTCAGGTCAACAGCGTCACCATGAGCCTGATCCAGACCAATGCGGCAGTCAACCCCGGCAACTCCGGCGGCGGCATGTTCAACATGAAGGGTCAGCTCGTCGGCATCGTCAACGCAAAGTCCTCCGGTTCCGATATCGAGGGTCTGGGCTTCGCGATCCCGATCAATGAGGCGCTGGATGTTTCGAAGCAGCTTCTCGAATTCGGCTACGTACGCGGCAAGGTCATGATCGGCGTAACCTTCGAGGAAGTCTCCGGCTCCAACTACTTCTTCTACTACAACATCGAGCCCGGTCTGTACGTGACTGCACTGACCAAGGGCTATAACGATCAGGTGCTCAAGGTGGGCGACCGCGTTGTGGCAGTGAACGGGGAAACCGTCTCCGCCGTTGCCGATATCAAGGCAATCGTGAGCGCGTCCGCGGTGGGCGACAAGATCAAGTTCCAGGTGGAACGCGACGGCAAGCTGACTGAGCTGGAAGTGACCTGCTACGAACAGGTTCCTGCCGAGCTGAATCAGAGTGAAGACATCACCTTCGAGGAAGAACCTGCGGAATCCGAGCAGACATGGAGCCAGCAGAGCCCCTATTCCTACTCGTTCCCGGACATTTTCGGTGATTTCTTCGGCGGCGGTCACTGAGCAAACGAATACCGATGACGGAGGGAGGCAGGCATGTCCCCCTTCGTTTGGTTTTGAATGAGGGAAGAGAATCAGGCAAAGTATATTATATTGACATTCATACAGAGAGGGATACACATGTACAACATTCTGGTAGTGGACGATGAGGAAATGATCCGCCGGATGATTGCGAAATCCGCAGCACGCGAGGGGTACACCGTAACGGAAGCGGGTGACGGCATTCAGGCGATCGAACAGTGCCGGACGGGTGCGTTTGATCTGATGATTATCGACATTATGATGCCGGAACTGGATGGATTTTCCGCATGCCGCGAGATCCGCAAGTTTTCCGCCATCCCGATTATTATGCTGTCGGCGCGCGGTGAGGAATACGACAAGATCAACGGTTTTGAAATCGGTATCGACGATTATGTCGTCAAGCCGTTCTCGCCGAAGGAACTGATGCTCCGGATCGATGCGCTCATGCGGCGTGCGTCCGGGAGAGTTTCGGCGGCAGTTTCGGCTCAGCCGCGCAATGAAGTGATCGAGCTGGCAAACGGCGGACTGCGGGCGGATCTTTCGGCGCGGATTGTCTACGTCGACGGCAGGCGCGCGGAGATGACACCCAAGGAATACGATCTGTTCTTCTACATGCTGAAAAACAAGAATATCGCCCTGACCCGTGAGAGATTAATCAGCGAGGTCTGGGGCTACGACTACTTCGGCGATGACCGGACACTCGACACCCACATCAAACTCCTGCGCAAGAGTCTCGGGAAATACGCCGACTATATCGTGACGCTGAGAGGAGTTGGCTATCGTTTTGACGCGGAAAAATAAATCCGAACGCCGCTTCTCGAGCCTGCGTGCGAAGATGTTCCTGTCGTTTGCGCTGTTCTGCGTGATCGTGCTGGCGGTGCTGTGGCTGTTTCAGATGGTGCTTCTGGACGATATTTACCGGGCACTGAAGCTGAATTCGCTGGAAAAATGCGCGGATCAGGTGTACGAAGCTGTGATGCAGTCGCCGAGCTACGACGATTTCGACGATGCGGCGGGAGAACTGGCGAAGAAACACGCCGTGTGCTTCTCGATTTACGACATTCAAGGCACGGGGCGTCAGAAAACCGGCACCTGCGTGATGGAAAAGCACGTGAATTCGTTCTGCTTCATCCATAACGTGCGGACGGGCGAAATGCTCAACCGCCTGTACCGGGAGGCGAAAAAATCCGGCGGAGAACTCACGGAACGGGTATCCTTGTCCGAGATGTTCGGCGGGCGCGGTGAGGATGCGGGAGAAAACGTGATTTTCGTACGTCTCGTCGAGAAAAACGGCGTGGAGCTGCTGATTCTGTTCAACAATGAGTTACAGCCGCTCGATGCAACCGTGTCGACTCTGCGGGTTCAGCTGATCTGGATCAGTGTGATACTCCTGCTGGCGGCGGGAATTCTCGCGTTTGTGCTGTCCGGACGCATTTCACGGCCTATCGCGAAGATGAGTGAGGAAGCGTCGAAGCTGGCACTGGGCAACTACAACGTCAATTTCGACGGCGGAAACTGCACGGAAACGGTAAATCTGTCGGCAACGCTCAACCGCGCGGCGTATGAATTGTCCCGGCTTGACAAAATGCAGAAGGACCTGATCGCGAATGTTTCGCACGACTTGCGCACACCGCTGACGCTCATCGGCGGATACAGCGAGATCATGCGCGACGATCCGGAAGAAGCGACGCCGGAAAACATGCAGATCGTCATTGACGAGACGAACCGCCTGACATCGCTCATCAACGACATGCTCGAGGTCAGCAAATATCAGGGCGGTACACAGGTTCTGAAAATCACACGGTTCAACTTCACCGATGTCATCCGGACGACGCTGGAACGGTACGCGAAGCTGCGCGAAAAGGACGGCTATGTCATCGTCTTCGAGAGCGACCGGGATGTCTGGGTAGACGCGGATGAAGGCAGAATTTTGCAGGTGATCTACAACCTCATCAACAACGCGGTCAACTACACGGGCGAGGACAAAACCGTCGTGATCCGTCAGACCGTGGAAGTGAAGGACAACCGGGCACATTCGGTGCTCCTCGAGGTCATCGACACAGGTATCGGCATTCCCGACGAGGATCTTCCGCTTGTCTGGGAGCGTTACTACAAGGTCAATGACTTTCACAAGCGTGCGAACATGGGTACAGGTCTCGGTCTGTCGATCGTGAAGAATATTCTGCTGCTGCATCAGGCGAATTTCGGCGTCCGCAGTCAGGTCGGAAAGGGAAGCTGCTTCTGGTTCCGTCTGAATCTCGCGGATGACGCGGCACAGGAAGAAACGGAATAAAACGAAAACTGCCTTAACCGGAATGGTCAGGGCAGTTTTTCTGCGCGGCAGATTTCGATGGCTTCTTCGAGTGTGGTTGCTTTTTGCCTGTAAATCAGATCCTGCATGTATTTGAGATCATCAGCACTTGCACAGTCCGCGGGGATCATGGCTTCGAAGTCGCGGCGGACCGGAGCGTTTTCGAGCACTTCAAGGTCGAACCGAACTCTCCGTTCAATCTCCGGCAGGTTGTTCAGCGTTTCGCGGATTTCCTCGCCGAGCTTATCGAACGGCATCAAATGCGGCGGCGGCGGAAAACTTTCGAGTGCTTCGAGCAGTTCTCTTTTGTAATTGTCGCGGTTTTCAAGCCATCGGAGGAGCTGCCTGCGTTCTTCAACATAGAAAATGAAGCATTCCAGTGTGAGTGCAGGATGTTCCGTCATGTGCAGACCTCGCTTTCGATAATAACATTGTCGACGCCGTGCCTCAGGATAAGGCAGATGATTTCGTTGCGTGAGCGGTTGGTTTCGCCGGCGAGCTTTTCCAGCTTTTCAAGGGTTTCCGCTTCTATCCGGCTGCTCAGGGTTCGGTAACCGTCATCTCCGCGTTTCTAGATCTTCAGCGGCTCGTTTCTCATTCGATAACCTCACAAACTATGATTCTGATTCAATTATAGATTGGTTTATGGTTGGTGTATATGTTAAAAAATGTATTACAATTATATGGCAGATTGTATTATAAAAATAACATGACGCGGTATCGGATTCTGCCGCACACAATGTCAGCGCACCCAACCATCGTAGGGACAGGCGTCCCCGACTGTCCGAAAATTAAGGATTTCCGGTAAGTTGATTTGATAAATAAAATATGATGTAAAATCTTAATCTTCTGCATTGTGAGGATTAAGATTTCCATTCAATTTGGTTTATCAAATCAAATAAATGCAAATTCTTAACCTTCGGACAGTCGGGGTCCCTACGGTGGTTGGGTGCGTTGATTGTTTGTATGCAGAAATCCCTGCGAATCTGAGAAAGATAACAAAAAAGGCACCTGACGGAAAATCAAGTGCCTTCTGTTCTATTTAAGTATGTGCAGACTTAAAGTTAATCTTCATCAACCTTAGCTTCTGCGATGATCTTCTGTGCAACTGCGCCGGGAACTTCTTCGTAACGGTCTACGGTGAAGTCGAAGGAACCACGACCCTGGGACATCGCACGGAGAGAGATTACGTAGTCCATCATTTCACCCTTGGGAGCGTCTGCTTCAACAACGGTGTAGCCGGACTTGCCTTCAGCGGGATTCATACCGAGTACACGGCCGCGTCTCTTGTTCAGGTCGCCGATAACGTCGCCTACGAGAGAATCCGGAACGGTAACCTTGAGAGATCCGATGGGCTCGAGAAGAATCGGCTTTGCCTTCGGGAGACCTTCCTTGTATGCAAGGCGTGCTGCCAGCTTGAAGGAGATTTCGTTGGAGTCTACCGGGTGGTAGGAACCGTCGTACAGGTCAGCTGCGAGGTTTACAACGGGGTAACCTGCGAGAACACCCTTGAGCATTGCTTCCTGAAGACCCTTTTCAACTGCGGGGTAGAAGTTCTTCGGAACGGTGCCGCCGACAACGGACTGGGTGAAGGTGAGACCTTCTTCTTCGCCGTGGGAGAAGCGGATCTTGACGTGACCGTACTGACCGGAACCGCCGGACTGCTTCTTGTGCTTACCTTCCACATCGGAGGTACCCTTGATGGTTTCGCGGTATGCGAGTCTGGGCGTTTCGAGAAGAACGGAGGTGGAGTAACGGGACTTCATCTTCGCTACAACTACGTCAAGCTGCATGTCGCCCATACCGGAGAGGGTCATCTGCTTGGTTTCTGCATTGTTTTCGTAAACGAGAGTCGGATCTTCTTCCAGAAGTCTTGCAATACCGGTGGAGATCTTGTCTTCGTCGCCCTTCGCAGCGGGAGTGATCGCCATGGTCATGTAAGGATGCGGGAATGCGATCTTCTTGTATTCGAATTCGCTGCCTGCGGTGAGGGTGTCGTTGGTGTTGGTGTTGGTCAGCTTCGCGATCATACCGATATCGCCGCAGCAGAGAGAGGTAACTTCGGTCTGCTTCTTGCCGCAGATGGTGTAGATGTGACCCATCTTTTCGGAAGAACCGGAGGTTACGTTGGTCAGAGTCATGTCGTTGGTCAGAGTACCGGACATAACCTTGAAGAAGGTCTGCTTGCCGAAGGAGTCCGCGATGGTCTTGAATACGAAGATTGCGCATTCGCCGTCAGCGGAAATGGGCATTTCGTCGCCGTCTTCAAGAAGTTCAACCTTCTTTGCGGTCGGACGCGGGAAGGAGTTCGCGATGGTGTCGAGAAGGAAGGTGATACCCCAGAGGTTAACTGCGGAGCCGGAGAATACGGGAACGATGGAGCCGTCGATGATGCCCTGGTGGAGCGCTTCAACTGCTTCTTCCTGAGAGATTTCGCCGGTTTCGAAGTACTTGTCGAGGAGTTCTTCGGAGGTAGCTGCGAGTGCTTCGTTGAGCGCTTCCTTGTAGCTTTCCGCGATGGATTCCATTTCAGCGGTCAGGTCGGATTCGCTTCTCTTGCCCTTTTCGTCGAAGGAGTAGCACTTCATTTCAACGAGGTTGATGAAACGGGTGGTCTTGCCTTCCTTAACGGGAACGAGAACGGGGCAGACTGCGGTACCGAACTGGTCGTGGAGTTCGTTGAATACGCGTTCGAAGTTTGCTTCGGGGTCGTCGCACTTGTTGATGAAGAATGCCTTGGGCATGCCTGCGGTGGAAGCCTTGTCCCATGCAAGTTCAGTACCTACTTCAACGCCTGCTTTGCCGTCGAGAGCGATGATGGCAGCGTCAGCTACGCGGATACCTGCATGAACTTCGCCTTCGAAGTCGAGGAAGCCGGGAGTGTCGATGAAGTTGATCTTGATGTCGTTCCACATTGCGGGAGCAACGGAAAGGTTGAGAGTAAAGCCTCTCTTGATTTCTTCGGGATCGTAGTCGCAGACGGTGTTGCCGGCGGTGGTCTTACCAAGTCTGTCGGTTGCCTTTGCAAGATATAATGCCGCTTCAGCGATGGAGGTTTTACCGGAACCGCCGTGGCCGAGCAGAACGATGTTGCGGATGGTCTTGGTGGTGATTTCTGCCATGGGTTTACTCCTTTATGTAAAGTACAAAAAATATAGTTCAGTTTTATGGGTGTGCATAATAAAAAGCACACGCTACCCTTCTATTATACACCAAGTTTTAGGTGAATGCAATAGTTTTGCGCTTATTTTTTTATGAATTTTGGGAGTTTTTCTGACCAATTTGGAAGAACTGCTTAGAAAAGTGAGCGAAAGTCCCGCCGGATCGTCAAAAAGCACGGTCTGATGGAAAGAATTGGGATGAATAAATTATCACCCGGCATTTTTTATGTGCAGAAACAACAAAGACCACGCACGGAGCATGGTCTTTTGTGATTTTTCCGATCAGAGGAACAGCGCCCAGATCAGCTTGGAGAGGATGTGCAGAAGTGCGTGTGAGATCATCGCGTACTGAATGCCGTATCTGCGGTACAGATGCCCGAAGAGGATGCCGAAGCCGCCGTTGAACAGGAAGCACCGGATGAGAATCATCGGGGTCAGGGTGCCGAAGGTTGTGACGGTCGCCGGAAGATGACCTGCCGCAAACAGCACGGCGGCGATGAAATTCGCGGTGACAAACACCCATGCGGGAAGTTCGTCCTCTGCGCAGCAGAAGAGCTTCGCGAGGATGAATGCGATGAGCGACATCACAAAGAGCCGCAGCATGATCTCTTCCACGATCCCGCCGTAGAGGACGGATGCGAGCACGCCGTACAGGGTCATGCCCGCGGCAACGGATTCGCGGATGCCGGGGATGAATGCCCCGAAGATCCACGGATCAAGCGCAAACACGATGCCGCCGATGACGGAAAACACGATGCATGCACACAGCGTTTTCTTCTCAATCGGAAACGGACGCAGCAACCCGGTCTTTCCGGCGAGGATGTATCCGAAAAAGCTGAGAACAAAGATCAGTCCGGCGTTCTGAACGGCACTCAGCGCAATCACAACGGTGCGGCTTCCGAATACGGCGAGCATTTCTTGCATCACTTCCGCCGGATACAGATCAAACTGATACAGGCAGGTGAAGATGATGGCGATCACGGACACCGGGAGAAGTGCCAGCGCAAAGAAAAACGGCTTTTTAAGCTTCTTCATGCGTCTCCTCCGTGCGGCATGTCTCCACGCAGAAGCCGTGATGTCCGCAGGATGTGCAGGTCAGCTTGCGTGTGGTCGGCGTATGGTTTGCGAAGAATGCCTCCCGGAACTTCGGGACGAATACGGTGTGGCACTGCGGGCAGATATACGCGACGTTTCTGAAGTAGTACCGGGTCATCCACGCGGCTGCGGCGATCACGACGATGAGACCGAGCGCGAAGACCCACCACTTCCCTGTGACGAGAGCGTAAATGAACGTGCCCCATTCCACGATCTCGGCGGGAATTCCGACGGCGAGCATGGTTCCGCGGATGCGTCTGAGTTTCTTTCTGTGATCCATTAGATTCGCTATATCACCGATGGATTCAACGGAGAAATGTTCGATCCTGCCAAGCGCGCGCTTCATGCCGGTGAGAAGCTCCAGTTTCTTCCGGCGTTCCTCGATTTCCGAGCGCAGGGATTTTTCCTGCTCATCCAGAAGAATCCCGATGACGTTTTCCGGATGTTCTTCCGCGAGCAGTTCCCCGATTGCGTTGATCGGCAGATCCAGTTCGCGCAGGAAGCAGATGATTCTCAGCCGCGCAAGATCCTCTTCCGAATACAGCCGCCGTCCGCCTTCGCTCAGTTCACTGGGGACGAGGATGGCTCGGTTATCGTAATACTGCACGGTCCGGACGGAGACGCCGCAGAGCTTTGCGATTTCTCCCGTTGTGTATTTTGACATAGCGTTTCACCTCCTTACGCCATGAGTATATCACATGACGCGGCGTCACAAGCAAGTCCTGACGCAGGGTGATTTTTCGTTTTCGCTGAAATTATTCTTTCACGAGCACTTCTTCGATCTCGCAGATGTACATCATGTGAAAATCCTTGCCGGGATAGTTGGCGAGCGGTGCGGTGTCGGTGAAGGAGTCTTCAGTGAGATACTGGTGGTACAGCTTCTTCGTTTTCAGCACCATGCGCGCTTCGTCAAACCAGACGGCACGTCCGCTTGATGTAAGATCGGTGACGGGAGTGAGTCCGCAGTCCCTGACCTTTTCCTTCTCCGAACCGCTGAACTTGCCGCAGTAGGAGAGCGCGGGACGGTAGGTGCTGTCGAAGAACGAGAGGGTCATGCGGTCGTTTTCTTCGGTGAATCCGAAGGTGTGGCGCTGGGGACGGATGAATACGAACGCGACCGGTTTGTTCCAGAGAATGCCGACGCCGCCCCAGCTTGCGGTCATGGTGTTGTAGTCCTCGCCGCAGGTCATGGGACCCTCGGACTTGGACGAAGTAACGAGCATCCAGTCCTTGCCGATGAGTTTGAACGCGTTGCCGGTGATTTCTTCGGGTGTGATTTTACAAAATTCTGCCATGATAGTCTCCTTTTTCAATCAGAAATTGCAGCAGTTCCAGCCCCAGTGTTCCACTTCGCTGTACTTGACGTAGATGCGGTCGGTCGGGATGCCGCATTCGGAGAAGAAGATCGCACAGACGGCGGCGGTCATTTTGTCGTAAGAGGCGTCGGACTGGGAGCCGAAGATGTCCATGTGAACGAGGATGCACGGGTCATCGGATCCGGCGAAGTACATGGAACATGCGGTTTCAAACTGGATCATGAGCCAGTTTTCGGTTTTGCCGGGGAAGGATGCTGCCATGGCGTCGGCGAGCTTCGATTTGAGGACGTTCTGCTTCTCCGGAGAGATGGTTACGTTGGTTTTGGCATTGATAAAGGGCATGATAAACCTTCCTTTTATTATATAAGTATTATATGCGGATTCATCGGATGTATGTATGATAACAGATACGGCACGGTTTGTCAAGGGTACGGAAAATCACTTGCGCGCAATCAGAAAAAATCTTGACAGAACGGCGGAACTGTGGTATAATCTGAAAATGAAAATCAAATTCAGATTGGAAGAATCCGATGTCACAGTATAAGACAAAACAGCGGGACGAGATCCTGCGATTTTTTATCGATCACGCGGACGGATGCTACTCCGCGAAGGATGTGTACGATCAGGTTACATGCGGCGAGGCGACGGTGTTCCGTACACTGACCGCGCTGACGCAGGAGGGTGTCCTGACAAAATTCACCGGAGACGGCGGACGAGGCGAGCGGGCGTATTACCAGTACAACCGCGAAAACACCTGCACCGACCACATCCATCTCAAATGTGAAAAATGCGGCAGGCTGATCCACATGGACTGCACGTTCATCCGCGAGCTGATGCACCACTTCTGCGCGGAACACGGCTTCACAATGGACTGCGGCAAGACGGTGATCTACGGTCTGTGTCAGGACTGCGGTGTCCCTCACGGTGAGCACTGTGCCTGCGCGGGAGGGCATCATGACTAAATTCACGGCATTCATTCTGGCAATTCTGCTGATTCTCGCGGGATTTGCGGGATGCGCTCCGGCGGATTCAGATGACGGCGGGCTTCGCGTGGTGACGACCAATTTTGCCCTGTACGACTTTGCCCGTGCGGTGTGCGGAGACCTTGCGGAGGTGACGATGCTCATCTCGCCCGGCTCCGAGTCCCATGATTTTGAGGCGTCCCTTGCTGACATCGCGGCGATTGCCGGTGCGGATCTCTTTGTTTCCGTCGGCAGTGAGGACTGGGTTGACGATATTTTCACCGCCATCGGTGAGGAAGGCACGGATGTGAACCGGATCACGGCGATGGAGCACTGCGAGGTCTACGGTGCGTCGTGCGAGCTTCCGGGACATGACGATCACGCGCATTCCCATGAAGACCATGACCACGGCGAGCATGATGACCACGATCACGAAGGGGAAGAGCTTGACGAGCATGTGTGGACGTCGATTCACAATGCGCTCACCCTCCTCGACGTGATTGCAGTAAGGATGTCGGAGATCGACTCTGCAAACGCGGCGGCATATCTCGCACAGAAGCAGGCGTACGCCGATGCGCTG
>JAFTPW010000147.1:0-2605 GCA_017463075.1 Clostridia bacterium | reverse complement strand
CTGGACGAATGCGGCGCAGTCTTCCCACGACAAGGTAAAAATCAGCTACTACCGCTATACCGACCTGATGGGATCCGACCAGCTTCTCGCGTTTGTCGTCAATATTTCCGCCTCTCCCATTGAGAGCGTGACGGTTTCGTTCCCGGAAGACGTGACGACAGCAAAAGATATGCTGAGCAGTGGATGTGACGGCTTCACGTTCCCGATGGACGGATACGGATGCCGGATTCTGTTTGTGAAATAAGCGGGGTATTCACGACGCGGAAGTGACGCTCGTCGACGGCTGGGAGAGGAAGCCGGTTTACGGGGATGTGACCCGGATCGGCGGATGCTCCATGGCGGTTGTTTCGCTGAGGCGCAGATCCGCAGAGAAGATATGACAGAATAAACGAAAATGAGGACTGACTGATTCTGCATCGGCCGATCCTCATTTTTTGATTGAAAGCGGGATTTCCCCGGATGATTCCGCGCAGCAGCCGTACATCGTTGGTCAGTCCGGCTCTCACGCGCATCCGGATTTCGTTTTATTCCGGTTTCCCGGTTCTGCCGGTCAGTTTTGCCAGTGCATGACTGAGCAGAGCTTCTTCCGCACCGGCGGCTTCACAGAACTCTGCGGCAGGCATCCGCGAGGCATACCACATCAGCACAAGCAGCCGTTCCCTCTTGTTCAGTCCGCGCAGTACGGCGGGATGTTCGGGCAGTGTGCACAACCTCAGTCTGCGGCGGCACATGCGGTACAGATCGGCGGCGAGTCTGAGGCGGATTTCGTCCCGATCGGTCATGGCGTCGTACCTGTGAACCCCGGCGATGCAGACTTTTGTCACCAGATTCTCCGCCGTCCCGGGATCCGCGAAAACCAGATACGCCGCGCGGTAGAGATCGTCGATGCAGTCAAGGCATGCCCGGTCGTATGCATTCAGCGTTTCAGTGTCCTTCATAGTCTCAATCATACAGATAAAATTCCGTCCACCGCCAGCCGTTATTGGTCAGCGGGATTCTCATAACTTGCAAGAGTAACACCATCCGGTCCTTCGTCAACGATCCAGACCGATACACCGACCGGGAATACCGATGAACTGCTTTCGGTGATTTCAAGCGTCAGACGAATGGGATTGTGGTATCTTTCGTCTGAAATCCGGTCTGCCGCCCAAGATGCAAGCGTGATTCCGGTGAACATTTTTCCCGCTCCCTCCGATAATCCCATCGCCGCTTCCAGCATACTGCTGTCGGAGGACAGGATTGCTTCGATGGCACGGTACTGCTTCCCTTCCATAAGTCTCAGCTCTGCCAGATTCTTTTCAAGCAGTGCACCGACATCCAGCGGCGGTTCCATCCATGCCTCCAGCTCCGCATAACGGGATACGGTGTTTTCATCGTGATATTTTACACCGTGTGACACAGAAAGATCCTGCCAGAAGAAGCCCATTGTATCCCGAAACCATCTGACGCTGACTTCCTCACCGTTGATATAGCATTTCCATCCCTTTGTCGGATTCGAATCAATCGCTTCGCAGTAGAAGGAACGGAGCAGTTCCACGGTCAGGTTTCCGTTTGCATCGGATGTGAAATAGTAGTAATCCTCCGAGGTATGGACGTCACTGCCGTTCTGCGAATAGAGGATATGACCGTTTCGTCCGGTACAGGGTGTAAACCACAGGATAACATCGGATTTGTTTGAATAGGACGAAGGAAGTCCCGCAAATCCGTAATCCACCGCATTCACCGATGGCGGAGCCAGAGATTTCGCACCGGTGCCGTCGCCATAGGTGATAACATTGGTGCCCGTATAGAAACTGCGGACTTCCCCGTTTTCGATGGTGAAAATCTCAATGCCGGTATTGGCGGATGCGCCCCAGTCGTAGACGATCAGCTCGTCGATGCCGTTGCCGTCGAGGTCGAGGAATTCCGTAGAAACGATGTAGTCCTGATACGGCGCGAGCACGTCGGTGACGAAGGTTTGCCAGAGGGCGTCCGGGTCGAAATACTCCTCAGACTGTGCGGAATCTGCGACGCTGTGCAATCCGTCAGGCTCATATACCGATCTCACGAGAATCTGATATCCCAGCCATTTGCCGTCTTTACCGAAACGATAGGCAATCCTGTGGGATTTCAGCAGATAATTACAGTCAGCATACAGCTGTAACACCACGGTCACGGTGGTATCGTCTTCCGTCACATCCTCCACCTCACCGAACCAGCTTCCGCCGATGCCGCCTGCGTGGATCAGACCGTCATCAAGTGTCCACGTTTCCAGATCGAGCGGAGTAAAGTCTGTTACCCCAAACTCTTCCCGTGCGATCCTTTTGTATTCCTCCGGCTCAAGTGCAGAAATATCGCTGTAATAATTGCAGATATAGTTATGGATTCCCGGATATTCATACCCTTCACCGTATGTCGGTGTGCTGTAAATATAGGTGCCGCTGATAAAGGCAAACAGTTTTTTCACTTCTGGAATCGTAAAAAACGCATCATCATCCGAACTTCGGTTGAGGACCATTACCTCACGCAAATCTGACACGTTCCACTGATATTCTCCGGCAGGCAGGGTATCCATCCCGGATTCCTTCACGGTAAACTGAAAATCAGTGGTACGTTCATCATCGGT
>JAFTPW010000146.1:0-5559 GCA_017463075.1 Clostridia bacterium | reverse complement strand
CTGGTGCTGTTCCTGTTCATCATGCTCATCAACGCCGCGCTGAACTTCTTTCTGAAAGGAGACCGGACGAAATGAGTACCAAACGAAAAATCTATCGCTGGGCAGTCCGGATCGGGATGGGGCTTGCGACAGGACTTACTGCGGCTCTGACGCTGTTTCTGGTGGGCTATGTACTGGTGAAAGGCTTCCCGAATATCACATGGGAACTGCTATCGACCAGTCCGAGCTATATCAGCGAACGGATCGGGATTCTGCCCGACATTCTCAACACCGTCTATATCGTGATTGCCACGCTCATTCTCGTGATTCCGCTCGGGGTCGGTGCGGCGATCTATCTGACCGAATATGCCTCCAGCAAAAAACTGGTTGCAGTCATTGAATATGCCGCCGAAGCACTGAGCGGGATTCCGTCCATCATCTACGGGCTTGTGGGAATGCTGGTGTTCTCCAACAACATGGGAACATCCCTTCTCGCAGGAGCCCTGACGCTGGTGATTATGAATCTGCCCACCATCATGCGGAATACGCAGGAAAGCCTGAAAACCGTTCCGCAGAGTTACAGGGAAGGGGCGTTCGGACTTGGTGCCGGGAAATGGCGCGTCATCCGCACGGTGGTTCTGCCCGGCTGTCTCGACGGCGTGATTACCGGATGCATCCTCTCCATCGGACGAATTCTCGGGGAATCCGCGGCACTTCTGTACACCGCCGGTTTTGCTCATGCAGCATACGGATTCTTTGACGGACTGACCCAATCCGGCGCGACCCTGACCGTTGCTCTGTACGTCTACGCAAAGGAACGCGGCGAGTTCGGCGTGGCATTCGCAATCGCATCCATTCTCATGGTGCTGGCATTCCTCATCAATCTGTCGGCATCCATGGTCTCAAAACACTTTCAAAGGAGGAACGCGGCATGAACCGTGCAGTTATTACCGTAAACGATCTGAACCTGTGGTACGGACAATCGCAGGCTCTGAAGCATATCACCATGGAAATTCCCGAAAACAGCATCACGGCACTGATCGGTCCGTCCGGCTGCGGGAAATCCACCTTTCTGAAAACGCTCAACCGCATGAACGACCTGATTCCCACGGTGAAAATCACGGGTGAGGTCAAGTACGGCGGTGAAAACATCTTTGAAACCGAAGTCAACGGTCTGCGGAAGGAAGTCGGCATGGTGTTCCAGAAGCCCAATCCCTTTCCGATGAGCATTTACGACAACATCGCCTACGGTCCGCGTACCCACGGGATCACAAACCGCGCAAAGCTGGACGAAATCGTGGAACGCTCTCTCCGGGATGCCGCAATCTGGGATGAAGTCAAGGACCGGCTGAAGCAAAACGCCATCGGTCTGTCCGGCGGTCAGCAGCAGAGACTGTGCATCGCACGCGCCCTTGCCGTGGAACCGAAGGTACTGCTGATGGATGAACCCACATCCGCCCTTGATCCCATCTCCACCTCCCGCATCGAGGAGCTTGCCATGGAGCTGAAGGAAAAATACACCATCGTCATCGTAACCCACAATATGCAGCAGGCAGTGCGCATCTCAGATTACACGGCGTTCTTCCTGCTCGGGGAACTGGTGGAATTCGGCGGGACGGAGGAAATGTTCTCCCAGCCGAGGGATCCGCGCACCGAAGACTACATCACAGGGAGGTTCGGATAATGAGAAGCCGATTCGACGAGCAGCTTGCTCTCCTGAAAAAAGAAATGATCGAAATGGGTGCCATGTGCGAGGAAGCGATTGCCCTTGCCGCACGCGCGCTCACCGAAGGAAATATGTCCCTTGCCGAAAAGGTTGCGCCCCTGTCCGCGGATATCGACCGGATGGAAAAGGAAATCGAGTCCCGCTGTCTCAAGCTCCTTCTCCAGCAGCAGCCGGTGGCAAAGGATCTGCGCGCCATCTCCGCCGCATTGAAAATGATTACCGACATGGAACGAATCGGGGATCAGGCGGAGGACATCACGGAAATCCTGCCGTATCTCAGCGGACGCACGATGCCGGACAACATTCCCATGCGCGAAATGGCAGGTGCAGCGATCCGCATGGTGACGGACAGCGTGGACGCGTATGTAAAGCAGGATACCGGCATGGCGCAGTCCGTGATTGAACAGGATGACCGTGTGGACGAATATTTTGCATCCATCAAGCAGAATCTGATCGAGCTGTTGAAAACCGACACCGACAGCGGTGAGTTTGCCATTGATCTGCTGATGATCGGCAAATATCTGGAACGGATCGGAGATCACGCGACAAACATTGCCGAATGGGTGATCTTTTCGGTTACGGGAATTCACAAGGAGGTACCGACATGATCTGGTGTGTGGAAGACGACGCGAGCATCCGCGATATTGAAGTATATGCACTGACGTCGCAGGGATACGAAGCGAAAGGGTTTGAAGACGGTACCTCCTTCTGGAATGCCGTGCAGACGGAAAAGCCGGAGCTTGTGATTCTGGATGTGATGCTCCCCGGAATCGACGGCGTGGAACTTCTGAAACGGATGAAGGCATCTCACGCTCTCTGCGAAATTCCGGTTATCATGGCAACGGCAAAGGGAACGGAGTTTGACAAAGTACAGAGTCTTGACATCGGCGCGGACGATTATCTGGTCAAACCGTTCGGGATGATGGAAATGCTGGCCCGTGTGAAGGCAGTTCTCCGCCGCTGTCAGCCGAAACAGAATGTACGGATTCTACGGACAGGCGGACTTGTCGTCAATCTGGATGAACATACCGTCACAGCGGATGGCGAACGGATTCAGCTGACCTACAAGGAATACGAAATGCTGAAACTGTTCCTGTCCCGTCCCGGAATCGCATTTACAAGAGAACAGCTCTTTGCGCAGGTGTGGGGCGAGGACTACATAGGCGACACCCGCACACTGGATATGCACATCCGTACTCTGCGCCAGAAGCTCGGCAGCTACGGTGCGCTGATTGAAACCGTGCGGAATGTGGGGTATCGCATGGAGGCAGGCAAATGACCGGCAGGATTTTTCGCTCCTTTCTCGCCGCTTCCCTGATTGTCCTGCTGCTGTCCCTGCTGACGGTGACTGCCGTATTGTACCGTTATTTCGGCAGTGTGCAGGCGGAAGAACTGCGGGATGAACTGGGGCTCGCGGCAGATGCGGTGGAATCCCTCGGCGAAGACTATCTTGTTCTGCAGGATTCCGACCGTTACCGTCTGACATGGGTGGACAGCACGGGTGAGGTTCTGTTCGATACGTATGAGACAGCTTCCGCCATGGAAAACCACGCCGACCGCGAAGAAATCCGGGAAGCACGGATCGGCGGAACCGGTTCCAGCTCCCGCTATTCCTCCACGCTGACGGAAAAGACCATTTACGAAGCGGTGAAGCTCACGGACGGAACGGTTCTGCGCATCTCGGTCAATCAATCCACGGTGGGCGTACTTCTCCTCGGTCTGGTTCAGCCCATTCTTCTGATCGGCATTTTTGCGGCGGTGCTGTCCGGGATTCTCGCAAAAAGTATGGCAAAGCGCATTGTGGAACCGCTGAATCAGCTTGATCTGGACAATCCGCTGGAAAACGATGCCTACGACGAACTGTCTCTGCTTCTGAGCCGCATCCACTCCCTGCATCAGAAAATCGAGTATCAGCTCCTCACGCTGAAGCGCAGACAGGATGAATTCAACCATATCACCGAGAACATGAAGGAAGGTCTTGTCCTGCTGGATTCGGAAGACATTGTTCTGAGCATCAACTCTGCCGCAAAAGCGATATTTGCCGCTGACGGACGCTGTGTCGGCGAGGATTTTCTCCTGATCGACCGGCATTCCGAGCTGATCGACACGCTCCGCGCGGCACAGACCCACGGACACGCGGAACTGCATTCGGAACGGAACGGCAGAATCTATCAGTTCGATATCAGCCGGATTCAGATTGACGGCAGGCATCACGGCACGGTCATCCTCGTGATCGACATCACCGAAAAGGAAGACGCCGAACGTCTCCGCCGTGAATTTTCCGCGAACGTGTCCCATGAGCTGAAAACACCCTTACAGTCCATCATCGGCAGTGCGGATCTGATCGAAAACGGTCTGGTAAAGCCCGAAGATATGCCCCGGTTTGTCGGACACATCCGCAAGGAAGCATCGAGACTGGTGACGCTGATCGAAGATATCATCCGTCTGTCCCAGCTGGATGAAGGCGGCGAGATGCCCATGGAGGAAACCGATCTCCGTGCGCTGGCGGATGAAGTCAGAGCGACCCTGACCGACGCGGCAGAGTTAAAAAACGTCACCGTATCCGTGGAAGGCAATGCGGCCGTCAAAGGGGTGCGCCGTCTCCTGCATGAGATTCTGCATAACCTCTGTGACAACGCGATCAAATACAACACAGACGGCGGCAGAGTGGATGTGGAGCTGTCCGAAAACGAAAACGAAGTGGCTGTCATTGTCCGGGACACCGGTATCGGTATCGCGCCGGAGCATCACAGCCGGATTTTCGAGCGGTTCTACCGGGTGGACAAGAGTCATTCCAAAGCATCCGGCGGTACGGGACTTGGGCTGTCGATTGTGAAGCACGCGGTGCAGCTGCATGGCGGAAAGATCACACTGGAAAGCGAAATGAACACGGGAACGACGATCAAAGTGGTGTTTCCGAAATAAACGGGATGTTGTGCAGGTACATTTCTTTGCTTACTGCACCGCAGCTGCTGTACATCGAAAACCGGCAATCCTCTTGCAATTCCCGCCGACTTATGCTGCAATACAACAACCTCCCGACCACGGCTTCACATCAGTCCGATCGGGAGGTGTGTTATTTGACCACAATTCTGACCACAGACGGCTCCGGACTACCCGGAAACAGTGGAAACATAAGGTAATAAAAGCATCTTTTCCGGAGTAAAAGGGGCAAATACCGCCGAAAAAAGCCCTGCTTTACTGCTTGGGAGCAAGATCGCGCCGGTTCGATTCCTGTCACTCCGCTGTTGAAATTCTCGTATTCAATGGATCACTTCTTCAGTTTCTCCGCCCAGTCTGCTTCCTTGAACCCGACGAGCACAAAATCCTCGCCGACAAGCAGCGGACGCTTCACCAGCATGCCGTCCGTTGACAGAAGACTCCGCATTTCTTCCTCGCTCATCCCGGGCAGTTTGTCTTTCAGCTCCATTGACTTGTACAAAAGTCCGCTCGTGTTAAAGAATTTCTTCATCGGCAGACCGCTTTTCTCATGCCACAGAGCAAGTTCGTCCTGCGTGGGATTGTCCGTCTTGATGTCGCACAGTTCGTATTCGATCCCGTTGTCATCCAGCCACTTTTTCGCCTTCTGACAGGTGGTGCATTTGGGGTAACAGATAAATTCGAGCATAATTCCTCCCTATTCAAAGCTGTTTTTTCAGCATGATAATTTCATCCGTACGGTATTCTTCCGCAAATCTGCATATCGGAAGCCTTCTCATTCCTGCCTCCGGTATCTCATCCAGACCACGCCGCCGTCGCAGGACGTACATTCCGTCAGCCGGTATCCTTCCATTGCCGCATCCGTGAACAGCGGCTTGTCTTCTTTTCCGCCAATGACCGGCGCGACCACGAGG
>JAFTPW010000016.1:0-4907 GCA_017463075.1 Clostridia bacterium | reverse complement strand
CTCGGCAAAAAGATCATCATCTCCAACACCGCCGCCGTGATCGCGGATGCGGCATTTGCCGGGGATGAAATTTCCACCCTGTTCGCATGGGCAGGTGCTCTCTGCTACTGTATCCAGCTGTACTTTGACTTCTCCGGCTACTCCGATATGGCAATCGGTCTGTCCGAGATGTTCGGCTTCACGATCTGCGAGAACTTCAATTATCCCTATTCCGCGGTGTCCGTGCGCGATTTCTGGAAACGCTGGCACATGTCCCTGACGACGTGGTTCCGCGAATACGTCTACTTCTCGCTCGGCGGCAACCGCGCAGGAAAAGTCCGCACGATTCTCAACCGCGTGTTCGTGTTCTTCCTGACCGGACTGTGGCACGGCGCGAACGTCACCTTTGTGGTATGGGGACTGTGGCACGGACTTCTGATGATGTTCGAGCAGCTGGTTTCCTTCGAAAGGCTGACAGCGAAGAGGGCATTCCGTCCCCTGACGAGACTGTACACGCTTCTCACCGTGTGTCTCGGATTTGTGGTCTTCCGCGCGCCCGACATGACCGCTGCCGTCACGTTCATCGGCAGGATGTTCTCCTTCACCGGAACGGGAGCGGATGCACTGATTCACTTCTCGCCCTACGTCTGTCTGATTCTGCTCGCCGGCGTGATTCTCTCGGCTCCTGTTCTGCCGGCAGTCCGCGGAAAGCTCCATGCACATCCCGCTGCCGCGCGTGTGTTTGAAGTGAGCGGCTACCTCCTCGCGCTGCCCGTGCTGTTCTGGTGCATCATGCAGCTCGCGTCCTCGACGTTCAATCCCTTTATTTATTACAATTTCTGAGTATGGATATGAAAAAAACTGCATCCATTGTGTTCACCGTCCTGTTTGCGGCGATCTGTCGGGTGTTTTCGCTCGGTTTTCTTCTGCCGGGAGCAGGGAAACCGGATTCTGCGGATATGCCCGCCGTGACCGTTGACGGAAAATTCAACGACGATATCGGCAGCGAGCTGGAAGAGTGGTTTTCGAAGAATTTCGCCTTTCATGATGCTGTCACCGACCTGTACGCCGATCTCCGGCTGGCTCTCTTTGACGAAGGCAACGATCAGGTTGTCGTGGGAAAGGACGATTTCCTCTTCTTCGACGACACCACGGCGGACTATATCGGCTCCGATTCCATGACGGACGAAGAGATTGAGAAAATCGCCGCGGGACTTGCCGGACTGAACGCTGATGTGACGGCAAACGGCGGGCAATTCCTCTTCGTCTGCGCACCCAACAAGAATACAATCTACGGCGAATCCATGCCTTCCCGGTTTCTCGACAATCCCGGACCGTCCGATCTTGACCGTCTGTACTCAGCTCTCGATGCGCTGGACGTGCCGTATGCCGATCTCCGACCCGTGCTTCTTGAAGCAAAAGCGGACGGTCTGCTCTACCACAAGCGCGACACCCACTGGAACGGCGCCGGTGCACTGGTTTCCTTTGGCGAGGTTCTGAAACATTTCGGCGTTCCGATGGCAGATCTCAGTGACCGCGGACCCGTGACCGTGAACGATTTCGAAGGCGACCTTGACGCGCTCCTGTTCCCGGGCAAGGTGATGTACGACGAGAATATCACCTACGATTTCACCGGGCTTTACGTCTATACATCCGCATATTCCACGCCCATGGATCTCGTCATCACGACCCGCGGCGGCGGAAACGGAAAACTTCTGATGTTCCGAGACTCCTTTGCCAACGCGTGGATTCCCTATGCCGCGTCCTCCTTTGCCGAGGTGCGCATGGAACGCGGAACGCCCTACAACACCGCTCAGCTGGAAACGTATCGGCCCGACTGCGTGATCGTCGAGATTGCGGAGCGGAATCTGCGTGAGCTTGCGGGACATCTCGGACTTGACAAATGATCATACGAAATTTTCACTGCTTTGCAGTTTTGGAGGTTGATGCTCATGAAGCGAAAATCCGCTTTTGCACTGGTTCTGTGCATGGCGTTGATTTTGTCGTCCTGCCGTTTTCCCGGTGAAGAGGAGACGGCTGAGACGGAACCGGTGCCGGAGGAAATCTTCTACACCGAAGAGGATCTCGCGCGCGATCTCGGCATTTCCGTCGATTTTCCCGAAGCTGACGGGGAAGGCGTGATTGTTCCGGAAACCGAATCCCGTGAAACGGAGCCGGAGACGGACAAACCCGAAACCGATGCGCCCGTCACGGAGGAATCCGAGGAGATTTTCCGCATGAAGGTGTACGAATCCATGCAGATTTATGCCTCCATGACGTCCTCGAAGCCCGAAAAAGTCCTCTCCGACGGCGAAATTGTCATGCTCCGCGAGATCACGGGAACCCAGTGGGCAGAGGTGTATTACAGCTCCGGTCAGCTCATGGGCTACGCGAAGGACGGTTTCATGCACACCGTACAGGATGACGGCACGGTTTACGCCGAGCTGCCGATCGAATACGGCATGGCGAAGACCAATCAGGAAACCCTCGTTCCCGCGTACTCCCACCTCGTGGATATCCGCAAGTATTTCAACGTCTATTCTTCCACCAATTCCCTCGAAGGCGCGGCGGATTTTTCCCAGTACGATGTGATCGTTTCCATGAAGCTCTCCACGGACGAAACTACCATCGGCGAGCCTTTCTACAACAAAAACATCTGCATGGTGCAGTACGATATTCTGCCGATGCTGAAAAAAGCGATGGACATGTTCCGCGAGGACGGGTACATCATGGTCATCTATGACGCATACCGTCCCACAAGCGTACAGCAGAGGTGGTTTGACGTCGTGCGCGTACATAAATGGGTAGCCGATCCCTCCATCGGTATGGGCGGCGTTCATGACCGGGGCACGGCTGTGGATATCTCCCTCGTCGATTTCAACGGCAAGGAACTGGAATTCCCCACGCCGATGCACACCTTCACCGAAGCATCCGCACGGAACAGCACCACCATGACTCAGACGGCAAGAGCCAACATGGACTACATGCTCGGCGTCATGCTCGAGTGCGGCTTCACCTACATCAATTCCGAATGGTGGCATTTCCAGGACGTGAACACCAAGTTCTACCTGCCCACCGACCATCCGATCGACACCATCCCCCTGGTACCCTCCGAATCCACGCAGGTCGGTACCGTCACATATCAGTAAGGAGGCGCGAATATGGGAATCAACCGATATTACAACGTCCCCGTGCCTGCTGATGTGACGGGAGTACCCGCGGTCTGCATCGGGGTCAATTATTCCGAAAAAGACGGCGAGCGTCCGGCTCTGCGCTTCATTGTGCGGCGTGATCTTTCCGTAAAGCTCGCGTCCTTCACGCTGCTCTACCGGTTCTCCGCCGCATCCGTCCGCGAAAAAGACCCGGCACACCCGTATCTGCGGTTTGTCTACGACCGTGCGGACATCAACCAGCGCGAGTACATCATCTTAAAGGGAAACGCACCCGAGGACGGAATTCCCGATGGATGTACGGCGGTTGTGTCGTCCGTGACGCTCGAATCCGGCGAAGTGCTCAGCTACAAAACCGGCATTTTCACCGATCCCGATCATCCCATCGCCGCATCCGGGACCGTGGCACCGCTTCTCGCGCAGTATTTTGCATCCCGGAATGCGGCAAAAGCACAGCCGGAGCAGAAACCGAAATCGAATTTACAGTCACTCGCCGAAAAAGCTGCCGCGGCCGTTGTGGTTCCGGAGCTGAAACCGGCGAACAAAACGAAAAAAACAGCCAAAAAGAAGCTCCTGAAGCGGCATACCGCAGAAGCCGTCACCGTTGTCTGTGTGCTTGCGCTGTTCATCGGCGGCGTGGTTTTCCTCGGAACATGGGACAGACCCGTCGAGAAGCCGATGGATACCGTCGTACAGCGTCTGCTTGACGAAGGACGTTACGGCGACGCCTACAAGACCGCGCAGGACAAAAACGATACCGAAGGCATGCAGAACGTGTGCCGCACCGCATCCGCAAGCTATCTCTTCGCGCAGGATTACGAAAACGCATACCTCTACGCATCCGCCGCACCCGAGCCGTTTGAGCGGGAAGTGATCGACATGTTCGTCAGCCTGCTCATCACGCAGAACCGTCAGGAGGAGGCGTACGAATTCCTCACCGGTCTGCCGCAGTTCACCGACGCGATGCAGAGAGTCTGCCAGTCCATTGTCGACCGCAGTCTCGCATCCGGGGATTACGTCACCGCATACACCTACGCGAAAAAGGCGCCGTCTCCGCTTGAAACCTACGTCATGGAATACGCGGCAGGGGAAATCGTGCGCAATGGACACGTGAACGAGGACGTTTTCACCGCGCTTGAGCAGCTCGAGGACTCCGGTGCCTTCGATGACATGGCGGAAAAAGCGGCGAACAAGCTCATGGATGACGGATCCTACCGGGAAGCCGCCGCAATCGCATGCCAGCTCCGCGATGAACCCGCGCGGGTGACGATGATTAAATCCATCTGCGAAACCGGCATGAAGCAGTACGTCAACGACAAAGATCTCGACGCCGCAACGGAACTGTTCGAGTTCTGCAAGCCCATGATGGACGAGGCGAGCCGGACGAAATCCATGCAGACGATGATCGACTACGCACCCATCCGTGATGACACCGCCGGCGGGATTTACTTCTCCTCCCTCATGGGCAGCGATACCTCCGCAGTGGAGATTGACGGGGAAGACGAAAGCATCCGCCAGAATCTCGGGTACGTCTGGTTCCTGCTGTCTGCGGATCAGAAACGCACCTACCACGCCCGCGAACTGGATCTGTATAAAGAAGCCTACCGCATCACCGGCGGAACGATCGAAACCGTGACCGATGCCGTATCCGTTGCCGCATCCGAGAACATGGCAATCGCGCTGACGAAAAACGGCACGGTGCATGCACTCTCCGGCACGGGACACAACAAACTGCTCAGCCTTCCCGCAGTCAGCGAT
>JAFTPW010000145.1:0-12748 GCA_017463075.1 Clostridia bacterium | reverse complement strand
GATGCCGCGCAGGTGCAGTCGAGTTTTTTCGTACGCGTAAACGGCAGGGAGCATGCTGTGAGAATTGCTTCGGCGGACTCCTCCGGCATGGTTTTCATCACATCAATTTCGAGATCGTACGCAAAATCCTTCGTCATCAGCCGTGCCTGCTCGTCGGACTGGAATTCACCGCGGTCACCCCGCGCGAGATTGCGCCGTCTCAGCTCACCGGGCGGACAGACGAAATTCACATAGGTCACGTCGATGCCGTCGAAAATCTGCCGCACCAGCTCCGCGTTGGAGTTCCCGAACTGCTCCCGGTACGCCGGAAGATCGAGAAGCATCCCGTCGATCACAACGGAAAATCCCGCCTCCGCCATGCCGCGCGCCGCGTAATACTGCGATGTGATCGTGTGCGCGACCATTTTCCAGTAATCCTGCCGGAAGAATTTCCGATCCACCATGCAGTGGAAAATATCGTTGGAAACCACGTACAGCACCTCATCGCACAGCGCTTTCATCCGCTCCGCAACCGAGGATTTGCCGCAGCTTGTCAGTCCGTTCAAAAAAATAATTCTGCCCTTGTTCATGCCCTGCTCCTGCCGATTCTATACTGAATGCATTATACCATAAACCCGGAGCCGAATCAACGGTTTTTCCGCAGGATTTCACGCATCCGGAGGAATTGTCCGGGATCGAAAAAATGTTCGCACGACTTTCGGTGATGTACTTGCAATTCGGCGGTTTTTATGATAAAATCAGGTAAAATGAACATGAAATCAGTGAAATTTGATATATGACAGACAAACAGACTCCAATGAAAAACATGGATCGCCCGGTTACGGTGCTGAAAGGTGTCGGGGATGCGCGGCGTGAGGCTCTCGCAAAGCTCGGTGCGGAAACGCTTGGCGATCTGATCCGCATTTTTCCGCGCGCATACCAGAACCGGGGTGACATCCAGACGATTTCCGTCATCCGCGACCGCCTGAAGAACGGCGAAAAAGGTCCGTTTGCGGCGGAACTGACCGTTTCCACGGAGCCCGAGATGCGGATGATCCGGCGCGGGATGGTGCTTCTGAAAGTGAAGGCATTCGACGAAACCGGAACAGCGGAGCTGACGTATTTCAACATGGCGTACATGAAAAATGTGTTCCATGTCGGGGAGACGTTCCGCTTCTTCGGCAGATTCACCTGCGAATACAACCGCGTGCAGGCGACAAATCCCATCGCGGAACGCATGGACGAGGCGGTGAAGCTGGCTGACATCGTGCCGGTGTATCCGCTGAGCGCTGGTCTGTCGCAGAAGGTGATGGCACAGCTCGTCGGTGAAGCCATGCGGATCTGCGGGAACGAGCTGACGGAGTACATGCCGAAGGACGCGCTCGCGGAAATGGGAATGCCCACATACGCATGGACCGTGACGCAGATTCACCGTCCGGAGTCGGTTTCGGCGATTGAGACGGCAAAGCGGCGCCTGATGTTCGACGAGCTGTATCTGACGCTTCTGTCGATGAACCTCGGTCAGGCACGGCGGAAAAAGAAAAACACCTGCCCGGTCAGCTGTGATGCGATGCAGGAATTCTACGACGCACTTCCGTTTGAGATGACGGGAGCACAGCGGCGTTCGGTCGACGAAATTCTCGCGGACATGGCAGGGGATAGCCTGATGAACCGAATTCTCACGGGCGATGTCGGCAGCGGTAAGACCATCGTTGCGGCGGCGGCGTGCTATGCGGCTGTGAAATCCGGATACCGCGCGGCGCTGATGGTTCCGACGGAGATTCTCGCCAATCAGCACGCGGAGGATTTCGTGAAGCTGTTCACACCGCTCGGGATCCACTGCGCCCTGCTGACCGGATCGACAAAGAAACGCGAAAAAGACAAAATCCTGACCGGACTCACGGACAGCCAGATCGGCGGCGGGATTGATATCGTCATCGGCACGCACGCACTGCTGTCGGAAGGCGTGGAGATCGAGCGGCTGGGACTGGCAGTCATCGATGAACAGCATCGGTTCGGCGTCATGCAGAGAGCGGCACTGTTCGAAAAAGGCGACGGCATCCACAGCCTTGTCATGAGCGCAACGCCGATCCCGCGGACTCTGACTCTTGCGGCGTTCGGAAGCCTTGATGTGTCCCGCATTGACGAGCTTCCCAAGGGACGGCAGAAAATCGACACGCTCGTGGTCAACGAAAGCTACTGCGAACGGCTCAACGGCTTCATCCGCAAACAGACGGAGGAGGGGCATCAGGTTTACGTGGTGTGTCCCGCTGTCGATGAAGCGGAGGCTGAGGAAACCGATACGGAAGAAATGGCGGACATCCCGTTCGTTGACATGGAGGTTGACACGAGCACGCCTCTGAAAGCCGCGACGGTGTTTGCCGAATACCTCAAGGAAGAACTGGACGGGCTGACGGTGGAATACGTCCACGGCAAGATGAAATCCACGGAGCGCGAGAAAATCATGACCGCATTTGCCGCGGGTGCGGTGGATGTGCTTGTTTCCACGACCGTCATCGAGGTCGGCGTGAATGTGCCCAATGCGACGCTGATGATTGTCGAAAATGCCGAGCGGTTCGGGCTGTCCCAGCTGCATCAGCTCAGAGGACGCGTCGGACGGGGCACGGCAAAATCGTATTTCGTTCTGGTATCCGATTCGACGACACCGGAATCCGCCGAACGTCTGCGCGCGATCAAAAGCACCTCCGACGGCTTCAAAATCGCGGAATACGATCTGGAACTGCGCGGACCGGGCGACTTCTTCTCCGATGCGGGCGTGATCCGTCAGCACGGGCAGATGAGCGATGCCCTGACCTCCGCCTGCCGCGACACAAGCCTGATCGAGCGCGCATCGTTCTACGCAAAACGCACGGCACAGGACGATCCTACGCTGGAGAAGTCCGAAAACCGCGAAACCGCACTGCGGCTGGAGAAAATGGCGGCGCGGTCAAACAAAACCGTGAACTGAAAATCTACATTAATTATTTATAAAGGAGCAACAACCATGACCGAACTTCGTGAAATCCTCGAAAAATTCGCGTCCTGCGGCTGGGATCTGATCGACAAACCGTCGAAGGACTGGCTGGACGGCAAGAGCAACAAGGATGAGCTGATCCGTGCAATCAAGACTGCGGATGAACAGTGCGGCTCCTGCGGCTGCGAATTCGATCCGCTGTACAAGAGAGCACTCGAGCTTCTGGCATAACGAACTTTATTCCTGCAAAGGAGACTGACATATGAAAACTGCAACGAAACGCGCGGATATGTGCTTGATGGGGAAAATTTTCACCCACACCGACACCGACGCGAAATTTGAATCCATTCCTCTGACATGGAAGCTGGACGGCCGCGAGATGAAGGGCATTCCCGCAAAAATGCAGCGGAAGTACACCAGCGAACTCGTCGACGCCAATCTGACCCGGCACACCTACACCGGACACTGCGGCATCTGCGGACTGACCGTCACCGTGATCCACAACGAATACCGCGACTATCCCGTATCCGAATGGGTCGCATACTTCACGAACGACGGCGAAGCTGACACCGGAATCCTCTCTGACGTGATGCTCGGCGGCGTGATTTCCGGCAATTTCAAGGCATTCGTCCACGGCAACGGCGACAACTGCAACGACAGCGGCTACGAATGGTGGACGGACAAACTCAGCGAACCCATGGAAATCCACCCGAACGACGGCACCTCCTGCAACGGCGCGTTCCCGTACATGCGGCTGGATTTCGACGGCTTCATTGTGCGTGCGGCGGTCGGCTGGCCCCACATGTGGAAAGCGAATATTGCAAGATGCGCGGACGGCGTGAACTACACCTGCGGTCAGATGCGCTGCAATATGAAAATTCACCCCGGTGAAACCATGCGCACGCCGATGCTGACGATGATGATCTCCGAAGGGGACGAAACCCGCAGCATGAACCTCTGGAGACGCTGGTACATGGATCACATCCTGCCCCGCGAATTCGGCAAACCGATTGCACCGGCGATGTGCCTGCATCACTGGGGATGCGAAGGAAAGCCGGAACACACCGCGGCAACGGAAGAAAATCAGGTCGGCGGTCTGAGAGAATACCGGGAACGTGGTCTCAATCCCGACATCTGGTGGATCGACGCGGGCTGGTACAAGTGTGACTACAACTGGCCGCTCACCGGTACATGGAAGCCCGACCCGGATCGTCTCCCGAACGGATTCGGTCCCATCGGTGAGGAATGCGACAAGGGCGGCACCCGTCTTCTCGTATGGTTCGAGCCGGAGAGAGTTGTGCCCGGAACCGAGCTGTACAACGAGCATTACGACTGGCTCCTCTGCTCCCGGGATGACAGAAGCGGCAATCACCTTCTGAACCTCGGAAACAAAGAGGCCTGCGACTGGCTGATCGATCGGGTGGATTCCATCATCAAGCAGGGCAGAATCCGCGTGTACCGTCAGGACTTCAACTTCGACCCCAAGCCGTGCTGGCTCAAGGCGGAAGCGGAAGACCGGATCGGTGCGATCGAAAACCTGCACGTACAGGGCTACCTACGCTACTGGGACACCCTCATGGAACGCAATCCCGGTCTGTGGTGCGACTCCTGTGCATCCGGCGGACGGCGAAACGACCTCGAAACCATGCGCCGCTCGGTACCGCTCCACTATACGGACGTGGGCTCCGGTGAGCATGTCATCAAGCAGAAGCAGTTCCGTGAGCTGCACGAGTGGATTCCGTATTTCCGTTCGCACAACATGTCCTGGGACAGAGAATTTGTCGAAAAGAATCTCGGTCAGCAGTGGGTGGAAAACGACGACTTCTCCTTCCAGTGTGCGATGGTTCCCGCGGTGACCTACATGACCTGGTACAACGCACCCGACGATCAGTATGCACGCACGATCCGCTGGGAAAAGGTATGGCGGAAGGCTGCGGAATACACACTTGCCGGCGACTACTACCCGCTGAGCGAATGCCGCAAGAATCCCGCCGACTGGTACGCGGTGCAGTTTGACGACGACGGCGAAGGCTTCATCCAGTTCATCCGCAACCGCGAAGCCGCTGACGACACGTTCACGGTATATCCCGCGGTGACCGACGGTGCCGTTTACGAATTCACCGATTCCACCACCGGTGCGACCTTTACAAAGACCGCGGACGAGCTGAAAGCCGGCTTTGCATATCCGCTGCCCGTGAGAACCGGTGTCGTGCTGTTCTATAAAACGATATAATCAAGGAGGAACGGTCATGCCGAAGCTGTACGAACAGAATAACCTCTCGGCAAAAGGAAAGCTGATCCCGTTCGCGGAGTTCAAGCCTTTCGCCGGAACATCCTTTGACAAAGATAATATTAATTTCCCCTATGTCATCCCGCGGGCGGAAAAATTCCTCGGCGAACCCGTGCCGCAGTGTCCCGCGAGCGTGTACATGGAATACTACCGCAACGGCAACCGCTCCCGGTATGAGGCACTGTACTTCAAACGCCGGGAAGGGATGATGAATCTGCTGATGGCGGAGCTGACGGAGCGAAAAGGCCGCTTCACAGACACCCTCGTCGACTACATCTGGGCGATTCTCGAGGAATCCACGTGGGTCATTCCGGCGCACAACAAGCCGTGCCACGGGAATCCGATCAACTGCCTGCCCGATCAGTTCAATCAGACGCCGGAGGACGATGTGCGCAACTGCGATCTTTTCGCGGCGGCAACGGGCGGCATGCTGGCACTGGTGTGGTATCTCGGCGGGGCGATTCTGGATGAAGTCACACCCGTGATCCGCCGCCGGATTCTCGATATGCTGAAAAACCGGATTTTCCACGTGTACTACGACGTGCGCGGCGAGGCGAACTGGTGGATGGGAGACGACGGTCAGACGCTGAACAACTGGACGCCGTGGATTGTGTCGAACGTGATGCTGGCGGTGATGCTGTGCGAATCGGACGACGCAAAACGCGAGCTTGCCGTCGAGCGCTCCGTGCTTCTCCTTGACCGGTTCACGTCGACCTATCCCTCGGATGCCGGATGCGACGAAGGTCCCGGCTACTGGGGTGTTGCGGGCGCGTCCTACTTCGACTCGATGGAGATTCTTTCAGACATGACCGGCGGTGCGCTTGGACTGTATCGCGATCCGTTTGTCGCGAAAATGTGCGAATACATCGTGGACTTCAACCTCGGCGGACGGGTGTTTGTCAACTTCGCGGATGCGGGGCATCTTCTCACACCCGACATGGCACTTCTTGCAAGAGCTGGACGGAAATGCGGATCCGACAAGCTGACTGCCTACGCGCGCCGGAGCTACAACGACCGCAATTCCAGCACATGGAGCCATGGCAGCACGCCCTACCGCGCTATTCTCAATTCGTGCGAACCCGAGCCTGCCGATGTGAATGCGGAAGGGAAGGACGAGATTTTCTACCCCGGTCTCGGCGTCATGATTACGAAGAACGCGAAAACCGGACTGGCACTTGCCGTCAAAGGCGGACACAACGGCGAAAGCCACAACCACAACGATGTGGGTTCGTTCGTGCTGTTCAAGAACGGTGAGCCGGTCTTCCTTGACGCGGGTGTGGAAACCTACTGCAAGGACACGTTCTCGTCAAAACGCTACACGCTCTGGACGATGCGGTCGCTGTACCACAATCTGCCTGCGCTGAACGGCTGTGAGCAGAAGCCCGGTCGGCAGTATCACGCGGAGATTCTCTCGGCGGAGAACGGCGTGATCGAGATGGAGCTGAAGCATGCGTATCCCGCAGAGTCCGGTGTGCAGTCGTATATCCGCCGGGTATATCTCACGGATACCGGTGCCGTGATCGAGGACAGCATCCGTTATGCGGAATCCGGATCGGTTGAATTCACCCTGATGTGCGCCGCAATGCCGGAGTTTGACGGAAATACGCTGAAAATCGCAGGAACCTCCACGGTGTACGATCCCGCGCTGACCGCTGAGACGGATGATGTACCGCTTGAGGACAAACTGAGCCGCGAATGGAGCACGGATCACCTCGTCCGGGTGCGTCTGGCGTCGGAGCAGTTTACGGAAAAGACGTTCACCTTCACACTCACAGCGTAATCAACAAAAAAGAACGGGTGACTTTGTCAGAAATGACGGGTCATCCGTTTTGTTGTATTCAGTGAGCGCTGTTTTCTTCCATATAATAAAGGAACTCCACTGCCCAGAACGTGAGGTCGCACCAGATGGCGGTGTCCTTCCGGTAATTCCGCTCCAGACCGATTTCCGCGTAGGGATGCCCGAGTCTGAGATTGGACTTGAACCCCTTCTTCTGATACGCCGACTCAAATTCCACGCGGAACACGCCGTCCTCTGCCATGGTTTGTGCGAGCATTTCCGCAGATTTCTTCACCACATCCGCCCGATCCCCGACGCACCGTGCGAGATTGGTCAGGGTTCTGCGCTGATTCGGAGCCTGACTGTGCGGCAGTACGGGTGAAAACGGGGACATGAATGCCCATCCGGGTCCGACCTGCTTGCCGTTCATCTTCACGGCGAATCCTTTGCAGTCCTTTGTGACCGCTGCATGGTGATTGATCGCCTCAGCAAGCGTCTCCACGGATTCCGGTGTGCGCCATGTCGTCGTGCGGGCGAGGGTTTCCAGATGGTACTGGCATGGGAAGTATGTATCGGGTGTGATCGTCGGATAATTGTACTTCCGCTTGAGATTCGGGTTGAAGTCGGTGATCTCATCCACGGACGAAATGCCGAGCAGACTCGTGAACGCGCGGTACGAGCAGTCAACGAACGGCTTTACTTCGTCGTCATCGCCGTATCCGAGAAGTGCCTGCATCGTGTAGAGCAGAATCCCGAGCGATGAGCCGCTGTTGAGTCCGATATTACGGTCTCGGAAACGCGCCTTTTCCGGGTTGTAGTAGGAAAATTCCTCTTCCAGAACCGCGTCGTCACGCAGAGCCTTCACGAAATTCACGACAACCGGATTGTCACGCGGAATCCGCAGAGCTTCGAGAAACCGTGCGGCAGCTTCACCGTCGTCAAGGTAGGAATCTTTGAATTTGTCCCACGAATGCGCGCCCTTGCCGATGTACCCGGTGGGATGCACGTGGGTCAGAAGGGTCTGATAATCCGACTCCGCCATGATCCGCTCAAGCCATGCGGATTCTTCGTCCGGCGTCAGATCACAGAGAATATCGTGATGCAGCCGGAATTTCAGAAGATCGCCGCCGTTCTCGAGCAGAAAATCAATCGAGCGGGAATAATCCGTCAGTACACTCATTTTTTCTTCTGACCGTAGTAGGCGTTCTTGCCGTGCTTGCGGTCGAAATGCTTGTGCAGCAGGACATTGTCCATGTTGGACTTGACGGGGGTATCGGCGAGACGTTCGGTGTAGTACGCCAGACGCGCCACGTAGTCAAGGGTGATTGCGGTTTCCACGGACTTCATCGCATCCTTGCCCCATGTGAAGGGACCGTGGCTGTGAACGAGAACCGCGGGGATATGCATGGGATCCATGTTCAGCTTTTCGAAGGTTTCGCAGATCACGCGTCCGGTTTCCAGTTCGTACTGACCCATGATTTCCGCCTCAGTCATCGGACGGGTGCAGGGAATGGGTCCGCCGAAATAGTCCGCGTGGGTGGTGCCGTAGGGATTGATGTCCCGGCCTGCCTGTGCGAAAACGGTCGCCCATTCGGAGTGGGTATGGGTCACGCCGCCGACATCCTTGAACCGGCGGTAGATTTCCAGATGTGTGGGGGTATCGGAGGACGGATTGAGATCCCCTTCGACCACGCGTCCGGTTGCCACATCGATTACGGGCAGATCAATGGGAGAGAGGGCATCGTATTCCACGCCGCTCGGCTTGATGACGACAAGACCGGTGGAACGGTCGATGCCGGAGACGTTGCCCCAAGTGAAGATTGCCAGCTTGTTGCGCTGGATTGCCATATTGGCTTCGTAAACCTGTTTTTTCAGTTCGGTAAGCATGATTTCACCTCGTTCAGTTATCTTTGATTGCCGATAGGATATGCGCAAATTCCGTTCCGGTCACGGAGACAACCGTCAGACCGGCGTTTTTCATGGAGAGGGATATGTTTTCCGGGGAGTCGGGATGGATTTTCACCAGCCGCGTGCCGCAGTCGATCACGTCCGCCGGATTTTTGTCAATCGAGATGACCAGACGACCGCCGGGTGAGAGAAGGGAAGCGGCTTTCGATACGGCCTGCTGCTTGTCTTCAATATGCATGAAGGTGAGGGAGGAGCAGATCACGTCAAACGTGCCGCAAAAGCCGTATTCCGTGAAATCCCCGGTGAGGACGGTCACATTCGGATGCCCGGCGAGATTTTCACGTGCGCGCTCTGCGGTTTTCTCCGAGAGATCGATCCCGGTGAAGTGTCCGCACAAAGGCGCGATTTTCAAGGCAAGCCGACCCGTCCCGACACCGATTTCTAGAACCGATTCAGAGCCTGTCAGCGAAAGTGCATCGAGGAACGTCTGCCCGTCCCATTTGTCCATGTAGTCCCGCAGAGGAGCCGGATCGTGCACGGGATCGTTGTTCTCGTCGATGAGGGCGTCGTAGTGCTCCCGGCAGGAGAGTTCCGTTTTCATCAGTCAACAAAATCGAATTCGAAGTCGTCGATGCGGACCATGTCGCCTTCCTGGCATCCTGCTTCACGGAGTCTGTCGATGATGCCGGACTTGACGAGGGAGCGTTCGAAATACATGAGGGATTCGCGGTCGTTCAGGTTCACGCGTCCCATGAGCGCTTCGATCCATCTGCCGGTGAGCGTGAAGACAGCGTCGTCCCCGCGGGTGATGACAACATCTTCCGCACCTGCGGCGTCTGCGGCTTCTTCATCCTCGGGCGTGATTTCGGATTCATATACCAGAACGGGCGGCAGATCGCGGAGCATGCGGGAGATTTCGTCCACGAGATTCTTGGTGCCCATCTTCATGGCTGCGGAAATGTAGATGACCTTGTAGCCGAGCTCTGCACAGCGTTCTTCGAGAGCCGCACATTCTTCGCTCAGCTCGGGGATCATAGAAAATTCTTCTTCCGCGTTCATAAGCAGATCCGCCTTGTTTGCCGCAACGATGCGGGGACGTGCCGCCAGCTCGGGAGAGAACTTTTCCAGCTCGTCGGAGATGGTTTCGAAATCCTCGACAGGGGTGCGTCCTTCCTGACCGGAGATGTCCACAACCTGAACGAGCATCCGGCATCTCTCAATATGACGCAGGAACGCGTGACCGAGTCCGAGACCTTCGGATGCACCTTCGATCAGCCCGGGAATGTCCGCCATGACAAAGCCGGATTCGCCGCCGGTGGAAACAACGCCGAGATTCGGCTCGAGGGTGGTGAAGTGGTAGTCGGCGATTTTCGGTCTCGCGGAGGACAGTGCGGCGAGAAGGGAAGACTTGCCCGCGGAAGGAAGACCTGCAAGACCGACGTCCGCGATCATCTTCAGCTCAAGGGTGACTTCGCGTTCTTCACCGGGCAGACCTGCCTTCGCAAAACGCGGAATCTGACGGGTGGGAGTTGCAAAATGCTGATTGCCCCAGCCGCCGCGTCCGCCCTTGCAGAGAACGAAATCGTCGTCTCCGGACATGTCGTGGATGATTTTGCCGGTTTCGGCGTCGCGGATCAGGGTACCTCTGGGCACGAGGACAATGCAGTCCGCACCGTTGGAGCCGTGGAACTTGGAGCCCGCGCCGTCCGCACCGTTTTCCGCGATGAATTTTCTCTTGTAGCGGAAGGCAAGGAGGGTATTGGAGCCTTCGTCGATGCGGAAGATGATGTTTCCTCCGTGACCGCCGTCGCCGCCGTCGGGACCGCCTTTTGCAACGTATTTTTCACGCCGGAAGGAGACGACACCGTTGCCGCCGCTGCCTGCCTTGACGAAAATTTTAATCTTATCAATAAACATTACTTGTTTTCTCCGTTTTCCGGTTCACGCGGAACAGGAAGATTGTTTACCAGAAGGTAGTGATTCTTTTTGTAGTTTTCGATGCAGCTTGCAATGATTTCCATAGCTTCTTCGCGGCTGCCGATTTCGTCGACGACGGTTTCCTTCTTTTCCAGTGTCTTGTAGACGGAGAAGAAGTGACGCATTTCGTCGAAAACGTGCGCGGGAAGGTCGTAGATGGTCTGCGCGCTGTTGTAGTAGGGATCGGTGTAGGGAACCGCGATGATCTTTTCGTCAAGACGGTCGCCGTCCTCCATTTTGATTACGCCGATGGGATAAACCTGCACCAGCGTGAGAGGGCTGATTTCCTCGGAGCAGATCACGAGTACATCCAGCGGATCATCGTCGTCCGCGTAGGTCAGCGGAATGAAGCCGTAGTTTGCGGGATAGTGCGTGGAGGTGTAGAGAATCCGGTCCAGCTTCAGAAGACCGGTGCTCTTGTCAAGTTCGTATTTGATTTTGGAACCCTTGGTGATTTCAATCACGGCATAAAAGGATTCGGGAGTGATTTTTTCGGGGGAAAAGTCATGCCAGATATTCATCAGCAGTGCGGCACCCGGTCTTCGCATACAGTATCGCCGAAGCCGTTGCTATGGTGCCCGGTCCTTTCATAAGATAAAGTACAGTTCTTTGCGTACAGCCGGGAATTATTCGCCGTACATTTCTCTTGCCAGATCGGAGAGAATTCTGATGCCGCGGACAATGTCTTCGTCGGAGGGCATGGAGTAGTTGAGGCGGAAGGAGTCGGACTTCGCTTCGGTGTCGCAGTTGAACGCGGTTCCGGGAACGACTGCAACCTTCTGCTCGAGCGCACGCTTGATGAAGGGAGCGGAGTCGGCGCCGTCGGGCAGAGTGCACCACAGGAACAGACCGCCTTCGGGACGGGTGTACTTCACGCACTTGGGCATATGCTTGTCAAGCTCGGACAGCATCAGGTCACACTTGGACTTGTAGAGCGCGCGGATCTTTGCGATGTGTGCGTCAAGGTCGCATTCGGTCATGTAGCGGTGGCAGAGCATCTGGAAGAACTGGTTGGTGTGAACGTCCTCCACCTGCTTTGCAACGACCATCTTCTGGATCAGATCACGGGGACCGCAGACGAAACCGACACGCATGCCGGCGGAGAGAATCTTGGAGAAGGAGGAGCAGTAAACCACGAGGCCTTCGGTGTCAAAGGACTTGTAGGTGGGAACGTCCTCGCCGGCAAAACGGAGCTCGCCGTACGGGTTGTCTTCGAGGATCACGATGCCGTACTTCTTTGCGATTTCGTAGACCTTCCTGCGGTTTTCGAGGGAGGAAGTGGTTCCGGCGGGATTCTGGAAGGTGGGAATGAGATAGAGAATCTTCGCGTTGGGAGTATTTGCGAGGGTTTCTTCCAGAACTGCGGTGTCGATGCCGTCTTCGCGGAGCGGAACGCCGACCGTGTTTGCACCGTTGGAGCGGAATGCGTTCAGTGCGCCGATGAAGGAGGGATTTTCGCAGATGACGGTGTCGCCTTCGTTGCAGAGCGCCTTGCAGAGCAGTTCAATACCCTGCTGACCGCCGGTGGTGATGATGGTTTCGTCGTTGTCGGAGCCGATGCCGAACTTGTCCATGATCCGCGCGGATACTGCCTGACGGAGCGGCGGATAGCCTTCGGTGATGCCGTACTGGAGCGCGAGAGACGCCTGATTTTTGAAGATGTCGGCGGAGATTTCACCCAGTTCCTCAGCCGGGAAGGACAGGGGAGACGGATTGCCCGCAGCGAAGGAAATGATGGTGGGATCGGAGAGGGACTTGAAAATCTCACGGATCGCGGAGGGCTTGAGTGCGGCAAGTTTATCGGAAATTCTGTATTCCATAATCAGTATTTGCTCCTTTTGGG
>JAFTPW010000015.1:0-5561 GCA_017463075.1 Clostridia bacterium | reverse complement strand
GCCGTCCTCGCGTTCGCACATGCACATGACTGCACCGTGGTTCTGGAAACCAAGACCATCGCCGGACTCACAGAATCCGCAGAATGGCTGAAGCGGAAAAACGAAATATAACGCACAAACCGGGCTCGCAGCAGTCCGGTTTTATCGTTTTCCGCCGAAATGTTCAGCGAGAGACCATTTTTTCACGCATTGCAGTTGACTTTTTCACATATTTTGTGTTAAAATATAGCAGTATTATGTGATTTTCCTTCTGTCCATGCAGCGGGAGAATCCGACGCTTAACGGAGAAAATTATGTACAACGAAAGACGGGAGCAGATCCGTGCGCTTCTTCAGGTGAAACCGTTCATTTCCCTGAAAGAGCTGGAAGAAATGTTTCCCGATGTATCCGGCATGACCCTTCGCCGCGACATTGAATATTTTGAAAGCGAACACGAGGCGATCAAGGTGCGGGGCGGTGCCAGATCCATGAAATTCATCACCACCCAGTCCGACGGATCCATTACCGCGCGGCTGAACGAAAACGTCAGTTCCAAGAACTCCATCGCACAGAAGGCGGCGGAATTTCTGGAAACCGGACGGTCCATCTTCATCGATTCCGGCTCGACTTTGCAGAAGCTGGTGCAGTACGTCCCGAACGACCGCTTCACCTTCACCACGACCGATCCCGCCGCGGCACTGGAGCTGTGCAAGATCGGACTTCCCATCGTGAACATTGTCGGCGGCCGTCTTGACCGTGACAACCAGACCATCACCGGACTTCAGGCAACCAAGTTCCTTGCCGACATCAACATTGACATTGCCCTGCTGTCCCCGTCCGGTTTGTCCGCACGGAGCGGCTTCACGGTCGGCAATTACAGCGAATGCGAGCTGAAACGCATCGTTGCGGAAAAGGCACGTCTGGTCGTCATCCTCATGGACGCGTCCAAGGTCGACAAATCCCTGCCCTACACCTTCGCAACCTTCGACGAAGCGGATGTCCTCATCACAAGCGCACCTCTGCCGGATGAGCTGAACCGCCTTGCGGAAGAAAAAAATGTCCGTGTGATTCTCTGCGGAGACGCGCCGGACGAAGAATAAACCCGAACAAACTCTACCATACATATAACGAAAGGAATCCATCCCTATGGCAAACACCGTCATCATGCCCCGTCAGGGTCAGAGCGTTGAGTCCTGCATCATTACGGCGTGGCAGAAGAAAAAAGGCGACACCGTCAACGTGGGCGATATCCTGTTCTCCTACGAAACCGACAAGAGCGCATTTGACGAGCCGTCCCAGTTCGCCGGAACCATCCTCGAAGTCCTCGTTTCCGAAGGCGACGTGGTTCCCTGTCTGGATCCGGTCTGCATCATCGGGGAAGCGGGTGAAGATATCTCCGCTCTCCTTCCCGGTGCCGATGCAGCTGCGGAAGAAGCTCCGGCGGAAGACGTAAAGGAAGAAGCCAAGCCCGCTGAAGCTGAAGCAACCGTATCCGAATCCACCGGCGAGCGCGTGTTCATCTCTCCCAGAGCACGTCTGCTTGCCCTCAAGACCGGCGTGGATATGACCAAAGTCGTTTCCACCGGTCCTCACGGCAGAATCATCGAACGCGATATCGACAAGGCTCTCGACGAAGGCTATCTCGCATCCACCGAAGCGGTTGAGTCCTTCCTCGCAGGCAAGCCGATGCCCGTGGAAGAACCCGTTGTAATCGAAGCTCCTGTGACCGAAGCGCCCGCTGTGAAGGAAGAAGTCACCGTTCCCGCTTCTCCCGCACCGGTTTCCGACGACCTCCGCGCATACGACGAAGAGCCCCTTACCAACGTCCGCAAGGTCATCGCAAAGGCAATGCACGCGTCCCTATCCGACATGGCTCAGCTCACCCTCAACTCCTCCTTCGATGCCACCAGTCTCCTTGCATACCGTGCAAAGCTCAAGGCATCCGGCGAAGCTCTGGGTCTGTCCAAGATTTCCATCAACGATATGGTTCTCTATGCGGTTGCACGCGTTCTGCCGAATCATCCCGAAATCAATGCCAATCTCGTGGACAACACCTTCCGCAAGTTCAGGCATGCGAACGTCGGCATGGCAGTGGATACTGAGCGCGGACTGCTCGTTCCCGTCATCTTCGGTGCCGAAAAAATGTCCCTCGCAGAAGTTTCCGCACAGGCGAAGTCCCTCGCGGCAAAGGCACGTGACGGCAAGCTCACTCCCGACGAAATGTCCGGCGGCAGCTTCACTGTCTCCAATCTCGGCTCCCTCGGCGTGGAAAGCTTCACTCCCGTCATCAATCCTCCGCAGACCGCAATTCTCGGCGTATGCTGCACCACAAACAAGCTGAACGCTGACGGCAAGGTCTACCCGGCGATGGGTCTCTCCCTGACCTTCGACCACCGTGCCGTTGACGGTGCACCTGCCGCAAGATTCCTCAAGGATGTCTGCGATGCACTGGAAAACTTTGATCTGCTTCTCGCGAAGTAAGAGGTACCCACATGGCTGAAACTAAATTTGATCTGATCGTACTGGGCGGCGGTCCTGCTGGCTACAACGCGGCGGAACGTGCGGCTCACGGCGGACTGAAGACCATGGTCTGCGAAGAACGCGCGCTCGGCGGTGTCTGCCTCAATGAAGGCTGCATTCCCACGAAGACCCTGCTCTACTCCGCAAAGATTTACGACTACGCCAATCACGGCGAAAAATACGGTGTGACCGTTGAAGGCGCGAAAATCGACCACGCGAAGGTTGTTGACCGCAAGGATAAGGTTGTCAAGACCCTCGTCTCCGGCGTCGGTGCCAAGATGAAGGGTGCGGGCGTAACCGTTGTGTCCGGTACCGCGAAGATCACCGGCAAAACCGCATCCGGATTCACCGTGGAATGCGCGGGCGAAACCTACGAAGCTGCAAAGCTCCTGATCTGCACCGGTTCCGAAGCGGTTGTTCCTCCGATTCCGGGACTCCGCGAATGTTATGAAGGCGGACTTGCCGTGACCAACCGTGAGATTCTCGATATCCGCGTCCTCCCGAAGCGCGTTGTCGGTGTCGGCGGCGGCGTCATCGGTCTGGAAATGGCGTCCTACTTCAACTCCGTCGGCAGCGAAGTCACCGTCATCGAAATGCTCACCAAAATCGCAGGTCCGACTGACAACGATATTTCCGCAATTCTCGAGAAAAACTACGCAAAGAAGGGCGTGAAGTTCATCCTCGGTGCGAAGGTTGCGTCTGTTTCCGGCAAACCCGGCAGCGGCACCGTCACATACGAAAAGGACGGCAAGAGCGAAACCGTGGACTGCGATCTCGTTCTCGTTTCCACCGGACGCCGCGCAAGAACCGCAGGCATCGGTCTGGAAGAGCTCGGCGTGCAGATGAACCGCGGCGCAATCGTAACCGACGACACCTGCCGTACCTCCGTTCCCGGCGTATGGGCAGCGGGTGACGTCAACGGCAAGGTCATGCTGGCTCACACCGCATACCGCGAAGGCGAAGCGGCAGTGAACGACATGCTCGGCAGGAAGGACAAGGTCGACTACCGTGCCATTCCGTCGGTCATCTACACCAATCCCGAAGTCGGATGCGTCGGTGAGACCGTGGAATCCGCAAAGAAGGCGGGCATTGACGCGGAAGAAATCACCATGTCCCTCCGTTACAGCGGCAGATACATCGCGGAAAACGAAGGCGGCGACGGCATTGTCAAGATCGTCTACGGCAAAAAGCACCACGAAATCCTCGGCGTGCACATGATCGGCTCCTATGCCTCCGAAATCATCTACGGCGCGGCGGCGATGGTTGCCAAGTGCCAGAGAGTTGCAGACGTGCAGAAGATCGTGTTCCCGCATCCCACCGTCTGCGAAGTCATCCGCGAAGCAATGTTTGCGATTGAATAATTCCGAAATTTATATTTTTCTAATACATACAAGGAGTACCTACCATGCCTAAGAGTCAATATGTGGATCCCGGTAAGGTTTTTGAACCCGGTTACATTGATTTCGACAGTATCCCTCTCTGCCGATACAACAAGACTATTGAAGAAGAAAAGAAGCTGTATTCCAAGGCTGATTTCATGCGAATCTATCACGACATGAGAACCATCCGCGAATTCGAGACCATGCTCAACGAGATCAAGGTCAAGTCCGAATACAACGGCGTGAAGTACAACAACCCCGGTCCCGCTCACCTCTCCATCGGTCAGGAAGCATCCGCGGTCGGTCAGGCTTACTGCCTCGACATCAACGACTTCACCTTCGGTTCCCACAGATCCCACGGTGAAATCCTCGCGAAGGGTCTTTCCTCCATCAACAAGCTCGAAGACAACGAAATTTACGACATCATGCAGGAGTTCCTCGGCGGCTCCATCCTCAGCGTAGTTGAGAAGAACAACAACACCGGCAAGATCAAGGACCTCGCGAAGGACTTCCTTCTCTACGGCGCGCTCGCTGAAATCTTCGGCAGAGTCACCGGCTTCAACAAGGGTCTTGGCGGCTCCATGCACGCGTTCTTCATTCCCTTCGGTATTTTCCCGAACAACGCAATCGTAGGCGGTGCGGCTCCCGTTGCTCTCGGTGCGGCTCTTTACAAGAGATCCAACCACAAGAAGGGCATCGTTGTTGCCAACTCCGGTGACGGTGCGCTCGGACGCGGTCCCGTTCTCGAATCCCTCAACTTCTCTTCCATGGATCAGATCACCAAGCTCTGGGGTATGGACGGCAAGTATTCCGACGGCGGTATGCCCATCCTCTTCAACGTATTCAACAACTTCTACGGCATGGGCGGTCAGACGATGGGTGAAACCATGGGCTTCGGCAATCCCGCAAGACTCGCGGCAGGCTTCAATCCCACCCAGATGCACGCCGAAAAGGTCAACGGCTACGACCCGCTCGCAGTCATCGACGCCACCACCCGCAAGAAGGAACTTCTCGTGAACGGCAGCGGTCCCGCATTCCTCGAAGTTGCGACCTACCGTGTATCCGGTCACTCCCCGTCCGACTCCTCCACTTACAGAACACAGGAAGAAATCGAAGCGTGGAAGGAAGCATGCCCGATCGCCGCTTACCGCGCTAAGATGATCGCCGGCGGCATTGCATCCGAAGAAGAATTCGCTGCAATCGACGAAGAAATCATCGGCAGAACCACCAAGATCATCAAGCTCGCAATTGACGACGAAATCTCTCCCAGAATGGATCTCTCCAAGGATCCCGAGATGATTTCCTCCATCATGTACTCCAACAACCACGTCAAGTCCATGGATCCCACCCGTGAACCCGACGTTCTCATGCCCAAGGAAGAAAACCCGAGAGTCAAGCAGCTGGCAACCAAGGCTCGTTACGCTTACGATGAAAAGGGCGAAATGATCCCCAAGATGAAGCTGTTCGGTCTCCGCGACGGTCTGTTCGAAGCAATTCTCGATAAGTTCTACGAAGACCCCACCACCATCGCATACGGCGAAGACAACCGTGACTGGGGCGGCGCATTTGCCGTTTACCGCGGTCTGACCGAGGCTCTTCCCTACCACAGATTCTTCAACGCTCCCATTTCCGAATCCGCAATCGTCGGTTCCGCTGTCGGTTACGCGATGGCAGGCGGCCGTG
>JAFTPW010000144.1:0-5742 GCA_017463075.1 Clostridia bacterium | reverse complement strand
CTGCTTCTGACCTGCGATATAGGAATGCATCGCGTGACCCATTTCGTGAGCCAGCGTGAACGCGTCGTCAAGGGTGAATGCGAAGTTCAGCTTGACAAAGGGATGCACGCCGTACACACCGGAGGAGAATGCGCCGGATTCCTTGCCGGGAGTCTCATAAACATCGATCCAGTTTTCCCGGTAGGCCTTGCGGACCACGTTCTGATAGTCCTCGCCAAGGGGAGCAACCGCATTGACAACCAGTTCGCAGGCGGTTTCGTAGTCCATGGGGTAATCCACTTCGCTGACGATGGGAGTATAGAGGTCAAATACGTCGATGGCGTCCAGTCCCATCACCTTCTTGCGGAGATTCAGATACTTGGACATGATGGGTGCGGCATTGTGAACCGCTTCCACAAGAGAATCGTAAACCGCTTCGGGAACGTTGGAGCCCGCCAGAGATGCCGCACGTGCGGAGGAATACCCGCGGAGATCGGCGTACATGTTGTCCTTCTTGACACTGCCGCCGTAGAGGGTTGCGATGGTGTTGATGTACTTGCCGTAGGTGCCGAACATGGCCTTGAATGCACAGTCGCGGACTTCCTTGTTCTCGGATTCGCGGAGAGCACGGAAATTGCCGGAGGTCAGCTGTACTTCAGTACCGTTTTCGCCCTTCACCATGGGAAGTTCCATTTCCACGTTGGTGAACATGTTGTAGGTCTGTCTGGGCGTGCCGGTGATCTTGGAGACCTTTGCAAGGATTGCCTCGCTCTTTTCGTCCAGAACATGGTCACGCAGACGGGTGGAGTCTTCAATGGTGTGCGCGTACTTCTTCAGGGGTTCGTATTCCATAAAGGATGCCAGCGTTTCTGCGGGAATTTCCATCAGCTCGGGATCGAAGAACGCTGCCGCACCGCCTGCCTTGACGTAAACCATTCCCACGCGGTCGCTCATTGCCTGTGCATGGGTGTCACTGCCGTCAACCACCTTCTGCAGGGATGCATAGCTGCTTACACGGCCCAGCTTTTCCCAGTAGGCGTCCATGGTTTCAAAGGCGTTGAACAGAGCTTCGGGAGAGGTGCCGAGGGTTCCCTTCAGTGCTTCGATCGAGGAAATCTTCGCTTCACATTCCGCGAGAGCCGCTTCCCACGCTTCATCGGTGGGAAAAAGATGGGTAAAGTCCCACTTATACTGAGCGGGAATTTCGTTTCTGTTTTTCATAGGTAAATCCTTTCCGGGGATGTTCTTGTTTTCCGTTATTTTGTATCAATCTGCACTTGTCCCCGCGTACGTTCCGGGAAACCAAATGCGGTGCGAGATCAGCGATACCGGCGGCCTGTCTTCTCGAGATATCTCGCACACTGTCCTACCCAGTCGGTCTGGATGATGTCGAATCTGTCCGCATTCCAGCCCCAGCCGAATTCGGGGTCACCGCCGACTGCCGCGTCATCGGAGTGTCCTGCCGCGAGAACTGCCTTGTAGTTGTACACAATGGAGTTGACCCAGCAGAGCTTGCCGTCCTTGCGGAGGAGTTCGCGGTATGCTTCGCTTGCGGTTTCGTCGTCCTCGGTCTTGAAGAGGAGCTCGGTGCCGATGTAGTTGATATTGCGCGCCTTGAGCATTTCGTGACAGCCGTTGTCCGCGCTGATGATGGGCAGGAACTGAATGTCGGGAGCGTATGCTTCCACGATGTCGAGCTGTTCCTTCTTGGGGGCGCATTTGAGGATGATCTGATCCTTCATGTCGTGGCGCTTGACCACTTCGATGATCTTCGCCGGGTTGTCGCCGAACTTGTCGATGTTGATGTAGCAGCGTCCCTTGAAGTGTTCGAGCACTTCGTCGAGGGTGTTCAGTCCGATCTGGGTTGCGTCGCCGTCGAAGTTGCACAGTCTCAGCTCACGGATTTCAGCCGCGTTCATGTGGCGGATGTTGATGTCCTTGTTGAACTGGCGCTTTTCCATGCCGGGATGGAAGATGAACAGTTCATCGTCCGCGGACTTGGTCACGTCGATCTCGATCATGTCCGCGCCTTCGGTCAGTGCGAATTCATACGCGACGATGTTGTTGCAGGGGATGTTGCCGCCCCACACACCGCGGTGAGCGCAGAGGATTACCCGTTCGGCTGCGGTTTCTCTGATGTCAAATTTCATGATGTTGTACCTCTTTCGTTGGGATTTTTATAAGAATTTCGTTTTGAAGTCGTTTATTGTTTTCCGCTTTTTCCAAACCGTTCTTTCAGGCTTACCATACAGCCTTTCAGTCCGTTTTCCACATCAGCGGCGAAGGATTTATCCGTTACGATCAGCCACAGGAACCGTGCGACGATGATCACATCGACCGCCAGAAACAGGAACAGATACAGATCCTTGAAGTCCAGTGTCATATGCATGATCTTTTCACCGTCCGCCAATGTCCGGCTGATGCAGAGCCAGTCAAGGCTTCCCTGCCGCAGGATATAGTCCAAACTGAGGCAGGCTGTCGCGGAAACCATCAGAGTGATGAATGCGGCGGCAAGTCCGTACATTGGATGACCGACAGCGGCAAGACCGCGGCTGATCCAGTAAATTGCTGTGCAGCATATCACCGCCAATCTGATTTTCTTCAGGATTTCAACCAAAAACAGTGCGGGAACTGAGAAAACGCCTTCTGCGGCTTTCTGTGTGAACAATTCCAGATCCTCTGTATTCACGCGAGGATGCAGATGGAGACAGTCCCGGATCTGCGTGAGATCGCCGTCCGGCATAAAAAACTGTTCGATCAGCATTTTTGACCCAAGATCAGCAAGAATGAGTATCGCGCTGAAAATCAGAATGTATTTCAGATATCGTTTCATGCTTTCCTCCCGCAGAATTTTATTGTTTCTAGAAAAATTCTCTTACCGCCCCCGGCGGACCATGGATTTGAGCTCCTTCACGGTGACGATCCTGAACAGAATCACAAGCACCGCGTAGATGACAACGGCGATCATGATGGCGAGAAGTCCGCCCTTTCTCACGCCGATGAGGTTTGCAAGGGGATTGAAGATCACGTACGCACCGGCACCCATGATGAGGGACGCGGCGAGGGTTTTGACCGTATTGAGAATGATCGCGCCGCAGCCGGTGAGGTATTTCCGGAGGAAGAACAGGTTCATGCCGATCATGACGACGTAGCATGCGCAGGTCGCGATGGGAGCACCCATGATGTTCACAGCCGGAACCGCAACAAGGACTGCGTTGAGCACGCACTTGATGACGCCGCCGACGCACAGGCTGATGAGGGGCTTATTGACCTGCCCGAATGCCTGCAAAATCGCGCCGCTGATGGAAACGACCGCGTACAGGATCACCGCGATGCCGTAGACAGCAAGAAGGGGTGTGCCCGCGTCCGCTTCTTCGGGAATATTGAAGTAGATGATGTTCATGATGGGGCTTGCGAGAACGGTGATGCCCACGCCTGCGGGAAGTGCGAGCATGAGTGCGTACTTGAAGCAGGTGGTCATGTTCTTCGCCACGCCTTCCGAGTCCTTCGCAGTATATGCCGCAGTCAGGACGGGCAGGATGCTGACGGAGAACGGGACAATGAACGCGGACGGGAAGTTGAAGATTTTCTTCGCATTGCCGAACACGCCGTAGAGCCAGTTTGCGTCCTCGTAGGAATAGCCGAGCGTGTCCTGCAGAATGTTCATGATGACCGCGGTATCAACGAGGTTGACAAGGCTCATCACGGACGCGCCGAGGGACACGGGAATCGCGATGCGGAACAGCTCCTTCGCGAGACTTTTGTCGGAACGGACTGCCATGCCGCTGGGTTCAACGGATTTTGCCGCGCGCTTCTTGTGCCACAGCAGGTAGAACACCGCCAGAACCGCGCCGATGGAAACGCCGAGGATCGCACCAGCGGAGCCGCCGACGTACGCAAGCTCGGTTCTCAGAAGGACGTACGCCATCGCACAGCCGAGAATCAGCTTCGCAAAGGCTTCGATAACCTGCGATACCGCTGTGTGGATCATGACGGAATGTCCCTGGAAATAGCCGCGGAGTGCGGACATCACAAATGCGCAGAACGCCGTGATCGCCAGCACGCGGATGGACAGGGCGGAATTGGGATTGCCGATGAGGTTTGCCAGAAGATCCGCGCCGAAGAACATGAACGCGGCAATGACGGCACCGATGACGGTGAAAATCCGCGCGGAAACGGTGTAAATGCGCTCCGCTTCGTCGGTGTTGCCGGAAACGAGCGTCTCACTGACCATACGGGACACGGCAACGGGAAGACCCGCAGACGCCAGTACGGCAAGCATGTTGTAGATATCGTATGCGGCATAGAAATAGCCCATGCCTTCTCCGCCGAGCATGTTGGCAATCGGGATGGTGAACAGGAGTCCCGCCAGCTTGACGAAGGCGGTGGAGATGGTGAGGATGAACGCGCCCTGCAGGAACGTTCCTCTGGTATCGGTGTTTTTCAGAATCGGCACCTTCTTTTCAGGATGAATTTTTATTACTGTATTTTATCAGATTTACGCCGGAAAGTCAACGTATTTGCTACATTATACCATATTTATGCCGGATTTATTGCGTCACGACGTCTGCGCGGCTGCCGCTCACGGTCTTTGTGACGACGATTTTCTTTCCGATCCGCTGTCTCAGCTCCGCGACGTGGGAAATGATGCCCACACTGCGTCCGTCACCCGTCGTGGATTCGAGCACGGACATCGCGGTGTCGAGCGATTCTTCATCCAGCGAACCGAAGCCCTCGTCGATGAACATCGCATCAATGTGCACGCCGCCGGCTTCCGCTTCCGTTTCGTCCGAGAGCGCGAGTGCCAGTGCAAGGGATGCCGTGAACGATTCGCCGCCCGAGAGAGACTTTGCACTGCGCACCGTGCCGTTCCAGTGGTCGGTGATGTCCAGCTCCAGACCGGTTTTCTCGCGCTGATTGTCCGCAGTCGTGCGCCGTTTCAGCTCGTACCGTCCGTCGGTCATCTTCATCAGCCGGATATTGGCGCGGCGTATGATCCGCTCGAACAGACGCATCTGCCAGAATGTCTCGAGCTTGATTTTGTCCTTACCCTTGAGCGCGCCGTTTGCCGTATCGGAGATGAGCGAGAGCTGAACGAGGCGTTTTTCCGATGCCGCCGTTTCCTCAAGCGTTTCGCACAGGGTCTCGCCGACGATGCGGTTTCTCTCCAGTGCGGCACGGCGCGTCATGACCTGCTCCGTCAGCCCGTCAAGCAGGGACTGCGTGTCGTGTGCAAGTTGTTTCAGCTCGTCCGCCTTCTCTGCGGCACTGTCGACGAGCTGTTCGCGCAAGGTTTCAGCGGATGCACGGCACGATTCGACGGATTTTTCGCATGTGACACGGTTGTTTACGGCGTCCTCAGCGGATTTTTCCATCTTCCGCGCGTCGTCGGTCAGTCGGGTGATTTCGCGCTCAAGCTCTGCGGCACTGCCGAACGTGAGCGTCTGACGGAGCTGTACCGCCTGTTTTTCCCTCTCCTCCGCCACTGCGGCAAGCCGGAGAATCCGCCCGTTCAGCTCCGCAAGCTCGGATTTTTCGTTCTCGAGCTGTTTTTGGAACCGCGCCAGCTTTTCTTCATGCGAGTTGAGTTCCGACGCCGCTTTTTCCGCCTGCGAGATGCTCTGCCGGAGTGCGATTTCCTCCTGCGCAAGCTCGAGGGCGCGTTTTTTCGTCGATTTTACCACATCATCCGTTCCGCCGTCCGTCTGTGCGAGAAGTTCTTCCCCGAGCCGTGCGGCAGTCGTTTTCATCGAGCCGAGCGTG
>JAFTPW010000143.1:0-3340 GCA_017463075.1 Clostridia bacterium | reverse complement strand
TTCCTGTGCACGGACGGTGGTCATCGGATAGAAGGTGGCACGTCCGGCGTTGTTGCGTTTGAGGGATTCAATCGCACGCTTCGTGGACGGCTCGTCTTCGGTGACAATGTTCTGCAAAGCCGCGCCGAGGGTCGTCTCGATTGCCACGATGTACTGCGGCTCAACCTTGATGAGGTAGGAAAGCGGCCCGCGGATGCCGTTCAGTCTGCCGGACTTCGACTCGTTCATGATGTGCTTGATGCTGTTATTATAGCCGTCGAAGTGCTCCTGCATGCGGGTCATCGCGGCGATACGGCTGTCAAGGGAGTCAAGCTCGGCCTGCTTCTGACGCTGTTTTCTGTCAATCTGCGCGAACGCTTCCCGCTGAGCGGACGAATTCTTCGCGTGCACGGCAATTTCGGCGTCAATCTCAGCGAGAACCTTTTTGTATTCGCCGATCTGACGGTTTGCGTCCTCGGCGGTTTTGTCGAGTGCGGCGATTTCTTCTTCGTATTTATGAATGTCGGATTGGATGGATTCCGTCCGTTTTTTCTGGCTTGCGATGCTGTTTTCGAGGACATTCAGGCGCACGCGCAGCTCGGTCATGTCGTTTTCCGCCGTTTTCTGCTCTCGGAGCAGCGCATCCAGCTGATCGGTGAAGCCGCGGATTCGTTCATCCAGCTCCGTCAGTCGTGCGGTACATGCGTCGTATTTCGTTTTCGCCTCGTTCCACATGCCGGTGATGGTTCCGCAGCGCTCGTTGAGGGTACGGATGCGATCCTCTTCGGCAGCAGCAGCTTTCACGGCGGCGTCGGTGAGCGTTTTTTCCGTCGTGAGCGTGGACTCGGCGTGGATTCGCTCCTTCGCGAGTAGTTTGGCTTCCGATTCCGCATCGGTCATGCGTTTGGTCGCGGCAGTGGTTTCCTCGTAGTTGCGGCGCGATGCTTCCTTGTTGCTGTGGGACTGCTCGTACAGCCGCTCGATCTGCGCGGACGTGAGCTTGATGGAGTCCTCCGCCATCTCAAGCTCGTGCGCGGAAAGTTTCGTGTCGCCTTCCGCCTGTTCCACAGCCGCTTTCAGACGCTCGGAGTCGTACAGCCACAGCGAAACATCGTTTTTCTTCTTCTCGCCGTAGAGTTCAAGATACTGCCGTGCCTTTGCCGCGTCTTTTTCGAGGGGCCCGATGCGCACGGACAGCTCATGCTCGATGTCGCTGACGCGTTCCATGTTCGCTTCGGTTTCCGCGAGCTTCTTTTCCGATTCGGTTTTCTTGTAGCGGAAGCGCGCGATGCCGGCACTTTCTTCAAAAACGCCGCGGCGTTCATCGCTCTTTTTCGAGATGATTTCGGCGATTCTGCCCTGTCCGATGATGGAGTAGCCTTCGCGTCCGATACCGGTGTTCATGAACAGCTCGTAGATATCCTTGAGGCGGCATTTTTTCCGGTTGATGAAGTATTCGCTGTCGCCGCTGCGGTAGTAACGCCGTGTTACGGTGACTTCGTCATACGGGGACTGGAGAGATCGCGGTTCCTCGCTGTCGTCAAAGGTCACGGAGACCTCGGCGAAGCTCATGGGCTTGCGGTCACTTGCTCCGGCAAAAATGACGTCCTCCATCTTGCTGCCGCGGATGTTTTTGGTCGACAGCTCGCCGAGAACCCACCGCATGGCGTCGGTGATATTGGATTTGCCGCTCCCGTTGGGTCCCACGATCATCGTCGCGCCCCGGTTGAAGCGGAGTACGGTACGGTCAGGGAAGGATTTGAAGCCGTGCAGCTCCAGTGATTTCAGATACACGCTGTTTTCCCTCCCGTGATGCAGTTATGTATGGTCATGTTGATTGTTTCCGAATTCAAAAGTCTGCTGAATGAACAGCGAAAAATCCCGACTCTGCGGGCATCATAATAGTATATTATACCGCTCCAGAGAGGATTTTTCAATGAATTTCACTTTTTTTACATTATATTTATATTCTATTCTTATTTTGTTCCGCTTGTTCTGTCCGACCGCCTTGGAAATCTCACCCTGCGGGACATACACCGTGCAGGGATCCGGGATTTTTTCGCATTCCTCCAGCGCAGCGGTAATCCGGCGGAAGTAAATTTCCCCTTCGATCAGCTCGCCGAGGGACGGATGATTCGGGCCTGCCGCGTATTCACTGCCGTGGAGATTCTCGCTGTCGCACAGTCCGATGCGGATGCAGTCAACGCGGTTTCTGAGAAATACCTCAAGCACATCCGCAGAGCGCATCACAGCGTCCTGGGTATCCAGCGGGCGGTACTCTTCCCTCTCCGTCATCGCGCACAGCTCCGTTTCGCGGAATACCACCGTCGGGTAGATCCGTGCCGCCATGCATCCGAGCTCACAGATTCTCTGCGCGGTGAAAATTTCGTCCTCCGGCTCAGCTCCGGGAAGTCCGACCATCATCTGTCCGACAACGTCAAATCCGGCATCCTTCAGCATCGTGACCGCCTTTTCCGACTGTGCCGCCGTATGTCCGCGTTTGGAGAGCGCGAGAACCCTGTCGGCCATGGACTGAATCCCGAGCTCAGCTGCGGAAATCGTGTAGTTTTGCAGAATCCCGATGATTTCGTCGTCGATATAATCCGGTCTTGTGGAGAAGCGGATGCCGGTCACGTCCCCGGATTTCACATAGGTTTCGGCAAGATCGAGCAGGGATATCATGAGTTCCCGCTCTATCCCCGTGAAGGAGCCGCCGAAATACGCAATCTCCGCCGTGACATTCCGGTGTCTGACGGTTTCCAGCACCGTTTCGATCTCCTGCCGCGCTGTCGCCGGAACAAAAGAACGGACGCCCGATATGGCGCGCTGGTTACAGAACACACATAGATTCGGACATCCGAGATGGGGGATGAACACCGGTATATTTACGTGAGTGCTTTTCATCCGCAGTTATTCTTCGTGAACCTCGCCGAAGAGGATCAGGGCTTCCTTTGCCGCCAGCTGTTCCGCCGCGCGCTTGGTTTTGCCCTTGCCCCGTCCGATGACGTTGCTGTTGAGCCGCGCCTCGACCTCGAAATGCTTGTCATGATCGGGGCCGCTCTCGCCGGTGACAGCGTATTCCAGTCTCTCGCCGCTTGCCTGCTGAACAATCTGCTGCAGTGCGGTTTTGTAGTCGATGAACACGCCGGTTTCGGAGATATGGACGATTTCTTTTTCAATAAAGGGCAGGACGAATCTGCTGACCACATCGAAGGTCTCGCCGGAATCCAGATAAATGGCGGCAAGGAGCGCTTCAAATGCGTCTGCGGTGATGGAGGGACGGTTTCTGCCGTTGCCCTTGATCTCGCCGTGACCCAGATACATATATTCGCCCAGCTCGATTTCAGCCGCAAACTTGGAC
>JAFTPW010000142.1:0-3936 GCA_017463075.1 Clostridia bacterium | reverse complement strand
CACAGGAGGACAGCACTATGACACCGTTTGAAAAAGCACGCACATTCATATACCGCAATGCCCGTCCCGTGGATCTGATGCGATGGAGATACCATTTCGAATCCGGCTCAGCGGAGGACGTGATGCACGCGCTTTCGTTCTATCAGAATCCCGACGGCGGCTTCGGACACGCGCTTGAGGCGGATTCCTTTAACCCGAATGCCTGCCCCATCCAGACATGGGCGGCGACCGAGATCATCCGCGAAATCCACTGGACTGACCCGGCGCATCCGGTGATGCAGGGGATTCTTTCCTACCTTGACAGCGGAGCGGACTTTGATGAAACCGAACGTCAGTGGCGCAATTCGGTGCTGTCGAACAACGATTACCCGTGCGCCGTCTGGTGGAAGTGTGACGGAACGAGCGAGTTCAGATACAATCCAACGGCGGCTCTCGCGGGATTTGCGCTGAAATTTGCCGACCCCGGCTCCGATGTGTACCGGAAATGCGAAACGATCACCCGGGAAGCGTATGCATGGCTGTGCGCGAATATTCCGTTTGAGGAGACGCACATCACCGGATGCTTCCTCGCGCTGTACGAATACCTCACCGATGCGGGTACGGCTCTGATCGACATGGTACAATTCCGCCGGATTCTCGTACCGCAGGCGAACGGGAACATCTGCCGCGACCCTGAAAAATGGCGCACCGACTACGTCACCCTGCCGTCGGAGTATGTGGCATCCGCGGACAGCATCCTTTACGCAGACAACGCGGAACTGCTGTGTGAAGAAGCGCGTCTGATTCCGGAGATGCTTGGAGAGGACGGCGCGTTCCCGGTTCCGTGGCAGTGGTACAACGATCACCGTGAATTCCCGCTGGCGGAAAACTGGTGGAAGGCGCATCTTCTCATCCGTCGCATGCTCCCGTACCGCAAACTCTTCGGCGGGATGTGAAACCGCAAAGAACGGCTCCGGCTGTTCTTTTTTTGTCAAAAACACTTGCAATATACAGACAGCTGTGGTATAATCTACACAAAGACGAACGAGGAATATAGAACACGGAGGACAGCATGAAAAAACTGACTGCACTTCTGCTTGCGTTCCTTCTGCTTGTGTCCTGCGGAAACGGCGGACTGCCTGTGATTACCGAGGAGGACATTGCGGCGGGACTGAACAAATACGCTGACAAAAACGTGCATCTCGATTATCTTCCCGAGGCGGTTTATTCGTTCGACGGAACCGACATGCCGACAGATTTCAAGGACGGAATTTTTTCGGACAGCAGCAAGGCGCTTCTGAACGGCCGCTTGTACTTCAATGTACCCGTGACGTTCAACAGCGACATGTCAAGTGCGGATTTTTCACCGGCATACGTGAACCTTGAGACGGGAAATCTGATATTCTACTGCCCGGATCCGCTGTGTACGCACGATGATGACAGCGAATGCCGCTTCAAGGGGATCAGCGGTTCCGTGTTTTACAACGATGATACCGTATTCGCATCGCGTTACGTTTACGGCAGTCCGATTGAGTCGCAGATTATCAGAATCACCATGTCAACCGCTGAAATCGAGGTGATATACCGCTGCTCACCTGACGATTCTGTCGGGGATCTGTGGGATTCTGTGAACATCGACGGGATCGAGGGTGACAGTCTGTATCTGTACACAATGCGGAATACCGAATCCGGAGACCGGCAGATTGTGCAGCAGTATCAGAGCTGGCGGTACGATATTCCGACGCAGAAAATGACCGAGGTCGGAGAAATCAGTGAGGAAAGAGTTCTTCACACCAACCACGAACCGCCCCGGATGCCGGAAATACTTGCCGAAACCTTCGGCGAAGACGGTATCGCGGACTGGTTTGAAACGGCGCAGTATGTGTATTTCACGAAGTACGATCCCGTGAAGCTCGGACAGGTCACACGCGAGGACGGCAAAACCTTCGGTGTGGAATACAGCCACGGCGGGAAAATCTACCGGATTCCGAAAGCCGGCGGGGAAGAGGAGCTGATTTTTGACGGCAAGGACGAGATTTATATAAAAGAGTGGCTTGTCGTGGGAAATCACCTGTACCTTCTTCTCAACGAGCTGGTTCTTTCCGGCGGGCAGTATCATTTCCGCGGCGCGGCGGGCTCGATGGGAATCATCCGCGTCAATATGACCGATCACACGATGAAGTACCTGACAAAACCGCAGTAAATCCCCGATTCATCTTGACAAAACACCCGCTGTCCTGTATAATATACAGGTGAATCGAATAACAGAAAATGGCTGTGACACAGAGGATTCGGTTCGATCTCTCGGAATACAGCCGTTTTTTATTTTTTAACACCCAAAAAAATCCAGATCACTCTGCAACGGAGGACAATAAAATGAGTAATTATAAAATCGAAACCAAGTGTGTGCAGGGCGGCTATACCCCCGGCAACGGCGAACCCAGACAGATTCCGATCATCCAGTCCACGACCTTCAAGTACAATTCCAGCAGTGACATGGGCAAGCTCTTCGACCTCGAAGCGTCCGGTTACTTTTACTCCCGTCTCCAGAATCCCACCTGCGACACCGTTGCGGCAAAGATCTGCGAGCTCGAAGGCGGTACTGCGGCGATGCTGACTTCTTCCGGTCAGGCGGCGTCCTTCTACGCGGTGTTCAATATCGCATCCTGCGGCGACCATGTTGTATCCTCTTCCACGATCTACGGCGGCACTTATAACCTCTTCGCCGTCACCATGAAGCGCATGGGCATCGAATTCACCTTCGTTTCTCCCGACTGCACCGAGGAAGAGCTCAACGCGGCATTCCGTCCCAACACCAAGGCAGTATTCGGCGAAACCATCGCAAATCCCGCGCTCAAAGTGCTCGATATCGAAAAGTTCGCAAACGCGGCGCATGCACACGGTGTTCCGCTCATTATCGACAATACCTTCGCAACTCCCGTCAACTGCCGTCCCTTCGAATTCGGCGCGGATATCGTAACCCATTCCACCACCAAGTACATGGACGGTCATGGCGCGGCGGTCGGCGGATGCATCGTTGACTCCGGCAAGTTCGACTGGAATGCGCATGCCGATAAGTTCCCCGGACTCACCACTCCCGATGACAGCTACCACGGCGTTACCTATACCGAACGCTTCGGTCTCGAAGGCGCATTCATCACCAAGGCAACCGCTCAGCTCATGCGCGACTTCGGTTCTGTGCAGTCTCCCCAGAGCGCATTCATCCTCAACCTCGGTCTGGAAAGCCTCCATGTCCGCATGCAGAGACACTGCGAAAACGCGCTCAAGGTCGCAAAGTACCTCGAAGCACACGATAAGATCGCATGGGTTACCTATCCCTCCCTCGAATCCTCCGCGGACTATGAACTCGCGAAGAAGTACCTCCCGAACGGCTCCTGCGGCGTTGTTAGCTTCGGCGTGAAGGGCGGTCGTGCGGCAGCGGAAGCGTTCATGGGCAACCTCAGAATGGCGGCAATCGAAACCCACGTAGCCGACGCGAGAACCTGCTGCCTCCATCCCGCAAGCGCAACCCACCGCCAGATGAACGACGAAGAACTCGTTGCGGCAGGCGTTTCTCCCGACCTCGTAAGACTTTCCGTAGGTCTTGAATCCGCAGACGACCTCATCGCCGACATCGAACAGGCACTGGAAGCGCTTTGCTGAGATAAGAGATAATATTGAAGAGATCATAAATAAGAATCAAACTCTACGGCGCGCGTGAGCCCTGAAAAGTAAAACTTTCATTTCAGTATAAAAGTTTTGCGGAGCTTTTTCAAAAGCGACCGTACCCCTTGCCTTCATCCCCGTACCCCATCAAATGTAGGAGTAAACCAAAGAAATGCCCATCAAGATTCCCAACGATCTGCCGGCGGTCAAGACACTGGCGGACGAGAATGTATTTGTCATGACTGAGTTCCGTGCCATGACACAGGACATCCGACCCCTGAAAATTCTTCT
>JAFTPW010000141.1:0-5371 GCA_017463075.1 Clostridia bacterium | reverse complement strand
GACGACGGCACCATGTTCTCCGGCAGTGCAATCGTCGACCACGAAAACCGATCCGGACTCCGCACGGGGGATGAGGACGTCATTCTGCTGTTCTACACCTGCGCCGGCAATAATTCCTTCCGCTCTCAGGGGAAGAAGTTCACCCAGTGCATCGCGTACTCCAACGACGGCGGCATGACATTTACAAAATACGAAAAGAATCCCGTGGTGGACCACATCGCTGCGGACAACCGTGACCCGAAGGTCATCTGGTGTGAGGAGCTCGGCAAATTCGTCATGGCCCTCTACCTCGATCGCAGTGAATACCAGCTTCTCACCTCGGAAAATCTCCTCGACTGGGAGCCGCTTCAGACGCTCCGGATCGAGCGGGACTCGGAATGCCCCGATTTCTATCCGCTCAACGCCGACGGCAATCCCGCCAAGCGAAAGTGGATTCTCAGCGGCGCGTCCCATCACTACATCGTCTGCGAAGCCGTGAAGGACCGGTTCGAGGTTGTGCAGAGTTCCCGTCCGCTCAACAACGGCGGAAGCCGCTACGCAGGGCAGACCTTCTCGACCGACGACGAAATGGAGCGCATCCAGATCGCGTGGGACAGAAACTGCACCTTCGGAAACGCACCTCTCTGCGGTCAGATGAGCGTACCCTGCCGGATGACCCTGACCGAGCGCAAGGACGGCTATTATCTCTGCGCATCTCCCGTGAAGGAGCTTGATGCTCTCTGCTGTGAGAAAAAGGAGTTCACCGATGTCACGCTGTCCGAGGGAAACGACTTCCGAGTCGAGCTGGAAGAGGGCGCGTATGAACTCGATCTTGCCTTCGATTCCGCAAAGGCGGCGTCCAATATCCGCGTCGACATTTTCGGTCAGCAGATTCTTCTCGAATGTCCCCGGAATACCATCCGCGTCAGACGGGACACGATGCCCATTTCCGTCTCGGCTTCCAAACCCGAAGTGAAATGCATCATCGACAAGGGAAGCGTCGAGATTTTCGTCAGCGGCGGCAAGGCAATCATGACAACCCCGTGGACGCTCAATTACAACCGATGCTACGCAGTCTTCACCGCAGAGGGAAGCGAACCTGCCGTGATCGACCGCATCGAACTGAAAAAACTCGCACTTTAAGAAAGGGTGTTACAACTGTGAAATATCTTGTTTTCGGCGAAATCATCTGGGACGTGTATCCCGATAAAAGCGTGATCGGCGGCGCACCGTTCAATTTCAGCGCAAACGTCGCTCTCATGGGCGGTGATGTGTACTTTGTAACCGGTCTCGGACATGACGAGCTGGGTGCGAAGGCGGAAGAATATATTGCGGAATACGGCATCAGGACCGATTTTCTCTGCCGCAATGACAAGCCCACCGGACAGTGCCTTGTAACGCTCAACGAAAAGGGCGTTCCCCAGTACAATGTGCTGACCGACGTTGCTTACGACAATGTTATCGTTGACGAAGCAATGCTCGGGGCAATCCGCGCACAAAGGCCCGACGTATTCTACTTCAACACGCTGGCACAGAGATGCGAAGTCTCCCGCCGCGCAATCCATACCCTCCTCGAAGGCGTGGAATTCGGATGCGTCTTCTGCGACGTGAACATCCGCCCCGGCTGCTGGGACCGCGATTCCCTCAACCTCTGCATGGAACGCTCCGATATCGTCAAGATCAGCGACGAAGAAGCGCATTTCCTCATCGAATGCGGTCTGGTTTCCGCTGACGGCAATTTCAGCGAAGCGGTACATAAGGCATATCCCAACCTCACGCTTCTCATCTACACCATGGGCTCCAAGGGCTCCGCGGTCTATGATTTCGAAAACGGCGTGACCCATGAATCCGGCGAACCCGGCAAGGTCAAGGTGGTTTCCACCGTCGGAGCGGGTGACTGTTACAGCGCATCCTTCATTCACTCCTATCTGACCGGCGCATCCATCCCCGAAGCCATCCGCACCGCATCCCGCCGCAGCGATATCGTGGTATCCCATACCGAAGCAATTCCCGACGCTCTCAGAGCGTAACCGAACCAAGCTCCCGAATACATATAAAATATAACTAAAAACCAAGGAGAAACTGCAATGAAGACACTCAAGCAATGGATCGCACTGTTCTGCGCAGCATCGATGCTCCTGTCTCTGGCCGGATGCTCTGAACCGGTTGAAGAAACTTCCAAGGACACCTCCGCTGCTGTAAACACCCCTGCTGCTGAAACCGAACCCGAAGAAACCGAAGACGACGGCTCCCTCTTCAAGACCGTCAACGATGACCTTCCGGCTGATCTCAAGCTCGGCGGTCTCACCGTAACCTTCCTTTCCCGCGGCAGAGAACAGAACGCACACGAAATCACCGCCGAAGAAATGAACGGCGAAGTCGTAAACGACGCTGTTTTCAATCGTGAAATCGCGGTTGAAGAACGTCTCGAATGCAATATCGAAAACATCGCAACCGGTACCGATGGTCACGGCAATGAACTCCTCACCATGGTATCCACTTCCGTAGCGGCTTCCGACGGCGCATACGACATTCTCGCAAACTCCAGCTGGTCCACCGCAAACACCTATCCGACCGGTTACTACCTCAACCTCTACAATGTTGAAAACCTCAACCTTGAAAAGGAATACTGGGCTCAGCACCTCATCGACAGCACCGAGATCAACGGCTCTCTGTTCGGTGCGACCGGTTCCCTCGGTTTGTACATGTACCAGTCCATTTTCGCGGTATTCTTCAACAGAAACCTCTGCGAACAGTACGGCATTCAGCCCGCTGATATTTACAGCACCGTATTCGAAGGCGGCTGGACTCTCGACAAGATGATCGAGCTGACCAAGGACGTTTACACCGACAAGGACGGTAACGGTATCGCCGATGAAAACGACGTTTACGGCTACGGTCTCCAGGTATCCTCTTCCACCGATGGTTACTGGTCTTCCTGCCAGATCCGCATGACCAGCCGTGACTCCGAAGGCGTTCTCAAGCTCGACACTGACCTTGAAAAGCTCGTCAGCGTTGTTGAACGTCTTCAGGACTTCGCTTACAACCAGAAGGGCGTTATCCGTCTCGTAGAAGGCACCGGTTTCACCGACGGTGTATATCTCCCCGAAGCATTCGCAAAGGACCAGCTCCTCTTTATGAACGACTGGATCTACTCCACCGGTACCGGCGTATTCCGTGATATGGAATCCGACTACGGTATCATTCCTTACCCCAAGTACGACGAACAGCAGGACGACTACTACTCCTACATCCACGACCAGTTCACCACTTTCTCCATCCTCTGCACCGTTGCGGATCCCGCATCCGTGGGCGCAGTTATGGAAGCGATGGCATCCGACAGCCACAACCGCGTCATTCCCGCATACTACGAAACCGCACTTTCCCAGAAGTATGCGCGTGACCAGGACTCCGTAACCAGTCTCCAGACCATCTTCAAGAACGCATACCTTGACTCCGGCTGGGTTTACTCCCTCAACATGAACAGCTATCCTCAGGGCGTTCTCCGTGAACCTGTATGGCGCAACACCACCACTACCGTTACCTACGTTGCACGTATGGGCAAGATGGCGGAAAAGAGCATCGAAAAGATCATGAAGAGCTTCGACAAGATCGCTGACTATCAGTAATTCTTCCGGAAGTATAAACTGACATACCATTGCCGCACGGTTTTCTGTGAATTTCGCAGGACGCCGTGCGGCTTTTTTCTCCGGCATTGACTTTTCCGCACCGGACCCGTATAATAAAGACAACACCAACGAAAACAGGAGAAAAATCATGATCCGAACCCTGACCGCTGTTTTTCTTGCCGTCATGCTTCTGACCGGATGCCGATCCGCAGATCCCGGCGAAACCGCATCGGAAACCGTACCGAATGAGACTGCTGTACCCGAAACTTCCGCCGAATCTGATGCCGAAACCGCCGCACCGGAGCCCGAATACGCCGAAAACCCGGACGTGCGGGCAATGTACGCATCCGAATACACCGGGGAATACGACGAATATGCCGTCACCGACTCCGGATACGCGTCGAAAGTCGTCTTCACAACCGACAGTGCCGTGCGCGATTTCACTCTGCATGCCCTGACCGTGGAGTTCGGCGAGAGCATCACGTTCACTGCGGACGAAATTTTCCGGTACGGTGAGCTGACGCCGGAGAAAGCGTGGTGCGTGACGATGATGATTCCCGAAACCATCCCGTACTGCGCGGTCTCCTACACGGACGGCACCGGCGCGACAAGGTATTTTTCCGTAAACTGGAGCGGCATGGATGGCTCGGTGTACCTCAGTGAGATAAAAATTTCCGGATAATGCAGAAATTTTCCGTCAGGCTGGAACAAATCCGCCCGTGAATCCGTCTATTAAGACAGAACCCAACGAACAGGAGGAATCACTATGACAGGAAAACAGAAATGCAGAATTCTCAAGGAAATCCGGCGGCAGATTGCCGAGCAGAACGACATCCGCTTTGTCATCGAGGAATGCACGCACAAGGGAAAATGCCGCGGAACCTGCCCGAGATGCGAATGGGAAGTCCGCATGCTGGAGCGGGAACTGGAAAAACGCCGCGCATCCGGAAGAAAAATCGCACTCGCCGGTATCTCAGCCGGATTTCTGCTGACATCATGCTCGCCGATTGACACCGTGAAGGAAATCGCTAAGGGGATTACAAACGAAATTGCGACGCTCGAGGGTGACATGCTGGCGGAAACCACATCGGGCGCCGTTGCCGCGACGGAACAGACGGAACCCGAGCAGACGGAATGCGTCGTCACGGAAGGCGAGCCTGCGTGGGAATACGAAGAAGGCGAAGTCCTGATTGTTGAAGAAACAGAGGAGATGACCGAGATTGCAGGCGGAATTCCGCTGATCGAAGAGACGGATGAGGTCATCCTCGAAGGGGATATCAGACTCCCGGAACCGGATGCCGGTGAGACGCCATGACGGGACCGGTCTTTCCGACGGCGGCAGTATCGCGGCTCCGGATGGCAACCGACGGCGAGGGCGTTACCACACTCGTCTGCGGGATGGGCTGTCCTCTGCGGTGCGCGTACTGCATCAACCGCTTCACATGGGATGAGAACACCAAATCCGAACGCCTCACGCCGCAGGATCTGTACGACAGGGTGAAACTGGACTCCCTGTATTTCGAGGCAACCGGAGGCGGCGTGACCTTCGGCGGCGGTGAACCGCTTCTGTACTCGGACTTTTTTCCCGGAGTACGCGCTCTCTGCGGCACGAAATGGAAGCTGTACGCCGAAACCAGCCTGAGCGTGCCGGAGAAGAATGTCCGGGTCGCCGCAGAGGTCATGGACGGCTTCATTGTCGATATCAAGGACACCGATCCCGCCGTCTACCGCGCGTACACGGGCAGGGAAGTCACGACGGCACT